>NZ_JBYTAH010000031.1:0-75163 GCF_058787975.1 Cupriavidus sp. FW305-26 | reverse complement strand
CACCGCCCCATCACAAGGAGAAAACCCATAGACATAAAATCCAATGCAGATCTGTCCGAGAAAACGGGGTAACCCCACATGGTGCTTAGGCACCAGCAAGACCGGAACGGGAGAGGAAGCTAACACGCGCGCTGCCACCGACCCGAGGACGGCCGACAGGAAAGCGCCCCGGCCGTGCGTGCCCATGACGATGACGTCGGCTCGGCACGCTAGCACCACGTCTACGATTCGTGGCGCTGGCTCACCAATGCAAGCATGTTCGGTCACCGCACAGTGAGCCGCCTTCAGTAATGGGCGAATTGCCTGGAATGCGTTATCTGCGGCCTCGTTTGCCCACTGATCGATCTGGGGCTTCGAGAAATATGCCTGCGCCCTGCCGCTGATATCGGGAAACGCGTGCACTAGGTGCACTTCCAGCGGGCGCTCAAAGAGACCGGGAGAAACCAGTCTTCTCGCGGCTCTAATGCTGTATGGCGAGCCGTCGCTCGGTAGCACGACAATGGTCATCCCGGCCTCCTATAGCAACGATTCAAGCTTACGTAAGCTCTTCCGCCTGTGATTGATTCACGTCAAAGCAGCACGCTCTCAAACCTGTAACCAGGCAGAACCCGGTGTACCACCCGCGCCGGAGTACGTCGCACACGTACCTGAATGTTACCCCCGGCATGGCCCGACTCCTTGCTGTCGATGGAGCGGTCTCCGATCGCTTCGTGCTAGGCACTATCAGCCGCCGTCCGACAATAGAAAAGCTGTCGACAATGTTGACGAGGGCTTCAAGAATGGGTGGGCAATCGCGGCGACGTCCGAAACAATGCTCGCAAACAACGCGAGGTTATCGAAGCCTACTTATTGGTGGTATCGCGTCGGTGCAACGTTCGAAGCACTCAGGACTCCTAAAGCGGTAAGTAGAGGATCAGCCGCAGATGGCGGCTCTTTCGTGCGCCGCAATTAGCCTGGTTCGGTGCTCATGGAGCCAGCAGGAAGAAAGTCATGAGTTCGCGCGACGTCCGGGCCCGGCACGTCAGCCAGTAGCGACAAGAAGATCGTTGAAGAGCGCCGGCCGGCGTGAGGCTAGGTCAATGTCGTCCCCGGCCAAACGGAACCTGGCCGTTGGCTGCCGGCAAGGCCGGCTCAAACCAGGCGCTGGCCGCCGTCGATGTGCAGCGTCTCGCCGTTCATGAAGTCGTTCTGGATCAGGAACATGACGGCGGCGGCAGCCTGTTGCATAGGAACGATCTTCTTCAGCGGCAGCCGTGCGCTGAGCTCCGTGACATAGCCGCCGCGGGCGTCGCCGAGCGTGCGGCCCAACAGCGGGGTGTCGGTGGTGCCGGGTGAAAGCGTGTTGAAGCAGCTCGGGATCCCGCTGTTCATCCGCACAACGAGGTCGTTGCGCCTGACCCACGAGGGCGAGGGGTCGCGCGAGCGCGCGATGCGCCTGTTGCACGAAGCGGAGGAAATGCAGCAGGCCGCGATTTCCACTAGAAACGGTCCTTCCGGGATAATCCGCGTGGCGGCGCCGTATCCGATCGGCGTGCATGTGCTGGCACCGGCGCTGGTGCTATTTCGCGCGCGGCATCCCGCCCTCGCGGTCGACCTGCGCATCCGCGACCAGATGGCCGACCTCGTTGCCGAGGGCATCGATATCGCCATCCGCGTGGGCGATCTCCCGAATTCCCGCCTGATCTCGCGCCATCTGGCGCCGCACCGGATCTGCGCGTTTGCCGCGCCCGCGTACCTGGCTCGGAAAGGCACGCCCACGCGCCCGGAGGAGCTGGATCGGCATGACTGCGTGAAATTCCGCTTCCAGAGTTCGGGCCAGGCGTTGCGCTGGCCGTTTTCCGTGGATGGGGAGCTGGTCGAGATTGCTCCGGATGCGGGCATCGTCGCGGATGTAAGCGACGTGGTGGCGTCGATCGTCATCGCCGGCGGCGGGATCGGCATCATGCCGACCTATCTGGCGGCGACGCATGTGATGCGAGGGGAGCTGGTCCCGGTCATGCCGCGGTTAGCGGTCCCTCGCGCGAACATTACCGCGCTATGGCCCGAGAGCCGGCGCGCAAGCCCCAACGTGCGGGCATTCCTCGACTTGCTGGATGAGGTATTTACCGCGCCGCCAAGATGGGATGCGCTGATCGACGGCTTCGGGGGGGACGAGGGAAACGGCTGATGGTAACCCCGCCGGGCCACTTGAGTCTGTACTAAAGGCAGATAGCAGCGCGCCGCGCTCTTCATCAGATGCGAGCCGCACCGCATTTGCCGGATCGGCCGAGGTCAGCCACGCCAGCGCGACACGACGCGCCGGCTCCTCGCCGGGGTGCGGCGTCGACGGGCCAGGCCGATTCCCGCTGCATGCTGCCCAGGGCCCGGTGATGGAAACGGATCGACGCAAGTGAGATGGCTGAGCACTGCAAGACTGGCCATGTTAAGGCGTGGCATAAGGTCGTACCGCCAGCATGTTTTCAAAAGTCGGCACGGGCGTGCGTTCTGTGCACCGCCTGGTCTCTTCGTTGAAGTTGGCCCGTGAAGCAGTGAACCTGTCCTGAGACAGCAACGTCGTGTCGAAGGTAGGGCAGGAGGCACGGTCTACGATCACAGTCATCCACCAACCTGCGCGGTCGTCCGGGTCCGGCCAGTGGACTAAACCGCTCGCGCGGTAGCCCTCCGGCCATTGCACAAAGTGACTGAACCGCCTGTGCTGTTCCCTATGTTGAGGATCGAGGCAATTTGCCTCGATCCTCGACAGGAGCACAGCCATGTCAATCCCGACGCCTACCATCAGCCCGCCGCGCCAGCGCATGATCGAGGACATGCGGATGCGCAAGCCCCATAGTTGAACTGCCTACGAACCGGCGCAGACAACGGTTCAAATCCAGAGCAGTCACTTAGAATCTGGCCGCCCTTCACGCCAGACTAATGTCGTCTGGCTAACGGCCGGACACAAGGAAAAGTGGCCGCGATCACCGAACTTCCGTATCGTCTTCTTGCCTCAAGATCACCGGCTATTTGAAATCACACCACTCATGTATTTATTTAAATCTCGAAAATCTTGAACAGTCCAAGAGTGCGGCGCCAGCCTCACACCATTCTCTTGCAAAGTTCTTGGAATCAAGTCTCCATTTGGACGAAGTATCACCGATGAAACAATAACACCAGGATAATCATTGAGTCGTCTTTTGAAAGCGGCGGTTGTCAGATCAGGTGTGGGAGGAATGCTTTTCTTGGCCAATGGCCCTGTCCCTTTGAGGTCTGCTCCATGGCATATGGCACATCTCTGCGTAAAGAGATTTTTCCCATTAAAATTTTGCGCACAGGATAGTGATGTTTGAGTTAGCACCACAACTCCTAGCGAAGCGATACATAATGCTCTTACTTTCATTTGGCCTTATTGTATAAATCAGATCATAATCGAGAGCAAATACCGGGGAGCACCACTGCAACACATGAGGGCCACGACACGCGACAGCTCGTCGGGCCGCCAAGCCGATCCCTGGGCAACCCGCCTCGCAGGCGGCGGCTCGGCGCACTCAGTCATGTTCCACCGAGAGTTAGGTGCGCTGTCCCACTACCTGCGCCCGGCCACGCGAGCTCCGCCCTCCCGGTTGCGGCACACCGCTAGTTAGCCTATGTCTTCTACTGTGGCCGCCGCGACGGCACACGGCTCGCCATGACGGTGACTTCGACTAGCCATCCCGGCGGCACCAGCCGCAAGACTTCGGCTCGCGTGCGCACCGGCACGTTGGGCTGCTTGTCTGTTCCGAAGTATTGCTTATAGGCGCTCGAGAAGCCGGTGAAGTCTGGCTCGCCCGTGGCCGGGTCTGCCACAATCAACGCCTGCATGGAGACGATGTCGCCCATGCGATAGCCGCGATCCTGGAGGATGCGCTCGATCTGGCCAAGCACGCTGCGAGTCTGGGTTGCGGTGTCGCCATAGGAGGCCGCGGTATCGGGCGGCGCCGAGGCATTCGCCACCGTGGGCCCCACGCCGCTGAGCACAAGCAGCTGCGCATTGGCGGGAATCTCGATCACCTCCGCGAACTCACGCGCCCACGGTTCGGTCATGTGCGCCGGGTTGCGATGCCTGACGATCTGCTCGGCGGCGTTGGCATTGGCGATGCAGAGCGCCGGCACAACGAGGGTGGCAAGGGCCGCGATAGAACTACATGATAGCAAGCGTGCTGTGCGCATGGGCAGGGCCTGGGAAGTAAAGGATGAAGGTCCGGACAACGCGGCGTTGCCTTGCCGGACCGTACAAAACGAAGAACGCATATGCGAAGAACGTGCTCGCGTTCGTCTCGACTAAATCAAGTGGTCGCCCCTTGGGCGGACAAATGACTCCCGCTGCCTGGTCCACGGAGGGAGTTCGGTGTGCATTTCATCTCGAACAGAAGGCGGCGTTCGTCCCACTCACTCTTTAGACTACTCATAACTTCATCATCTCATCAGCCGCATTGAGAATCCGGTTGGAGGACTGCTGAGCACCGCGAACAATGCTGTCCACGTTGTAGGCTAGCAAGCGACCGCTTCTCTTTATTATTCGGCCATCGACTAACACCGTGTCGACGTTGCTGGCGCTGCCGCTCTGCACAATCGCCGTTTCGATATTGCCTATTGGCCAGATGTTCAGATCCTTGGCCCGCACCAGAATGATGTCTGCGCGCTTGCCTTCAGTGATCGATCCAGTGATGTCGCCGATCCCCATCGCGATGGCTCCATTGATCGTCGCCATCTCGATCACCTCTTGCACGCTGACCGCCCTTGCCCGCTCGCTGGGGGTGCCAACCCAGGGCACCCCGAGGTTCCAGGTGAAACGCATCATTTCGAACATGTCCGGTGGGGCAATGGACGTCGCGTCGCTCGACAATGAGATAGTCAGCCCCGCGGCACGCATCGCGAACAGCGCAGCCCGGGCATCGCCCGTGCTGCTGAGCCGGAGCTCGGAATGTGTCGCAAAGGAGAGCGGTGTCTTCGTGCGCGCCATCGCCATCAAGTCCTCGGTCGTCGCCGGGACGTAATGCGCGATCATAAAATCGGGGCCGAGGTAACCGCGCCTCTCGTAGTCGACAGCATCGACATTGTTGGGCGACTCCTGCGGTGCGTGGATCGCTACGGGAAGCCCACTCTTCTTGACGAACTTCATTTCCTCGTGAAAGACAGCATCGGTGCTCTGTTGCGGACCACGCAGATTCAGTCCCAGGTGCACCAAACCTTCGAATGGGGAGTTTGCACCGAACCATTTGCGCTGGACGCGCGCAAGGTCGCCGAACCCATTCACCTCGTCTACCGGGAGCTTGTCAATGTGGCCGTACGAGTAACGGGCCCTCAGCAGAGAGTGCTGGTGCGCGCGAAGTTCGGCATCCGCATGGGCCGCGGAGCGGGTGTTATGCGACCAGTTGTGCACGGTAGTGGTCCCGCCGTTCGCTAGTTCGGCGCACGCAAGGAGCACGCTGTTGTAGAAGTCCTCCGGCGTGTACAAGGCGGATGTGGCGCTCTTGGCCGGGTAGTAGGAGAAGCCGCCGTTCCGCGCGGTGAAGCTGCGTCCGATCGCGCTCCACATATGGTAGTGAGAGTTGACGAAGCCGGGCATGACGATCATGTCCGCGGCATCGATCGTCTGCGCGCCGGCCGTGCTCAGACCCCGACCGATCTTCTCGATCACGCCGTTTCGAATCAAGATGTCGGCGCGTGGCATGACGCCATTCTTCCGGTCGACCGTGATGACCATGCCGTTCTTGATCAGGTAGGTGCCTCGACGGGCTCCGTACGCCGCGGATGGCATGCCGCCTCCCGCCGAAGCCGATGCCGAAGCGACAAGCGAGGGGATCCCGGTTGCCGCGACCATAATTGCGCCGGCGACCTTGGCGAATTCTCTTCTGGTTGTTCTCATGTTCCTTTCCGATGCGATTTGGATTGCAGGAAGACGGTTGTGGTCAACTCGTCTCGAGAAAGAATGCTGCGGTCATTGCCAGCCCTGTCAGGACGACGAAGCCACGCACCAGGGCCGGTTTAAGTCGCCGAGCCATGACGCCGCCGAAATACCCGCCGGCTGTGGCGCCGATCGCCATCCATAGTGCATGCGTCCAGGCGATGGCGCCGCTGGCCGCATAAATGACGACAGCTATCAGCGTCAGGATCACGGAGACGAAGTTCTTGATGCCGTTCATCCGGCTCATGTCGGTGTGCCCGAGCGCAGCGAGAACCGCCAGCAGCAAGATGCCGAGACCGCCGTTGAAATAGCCACCGTAGATCGCGACCGCAGCGATGCAGATGTCCGTGATCCATTCACTGGGGGACTGCGATGCGACGGCTCCTTTGCGCAGAAGCCTTGGCCCACAGGCAAAGAGAAGGGTCGCCGCCAACAGCAACCATGGCACAATGCGCCCGAAGTCGCTGTTCGAGGTCGACAGCAGCAACGTGGCGCCTGCCGCACCGCCCAGTACCGACAGCACGCTTAGCCGAAGAAGCGAGGGTGCCATCGGCCCCGACAGATCCTTGCGCTGTGCCCAGGCACCCGCCATATAGCCAGGCAGGAGCGCGGCGGTCCCGGTGGCGTTGGCAGATACCAGCGGCACGCCGACCATCGCCAAGGCCGGCAGTGTCAGGAAACTACCGCCGCCTGCCACCGCATTCAGCGTCCCGGCGAAAGTCGCAGCGCCACCGAGCAGCACCCATTCGGCCGGCGTCATGGCTTACGCACAGGCAAGGACATCCGGTCGGTCCGCAGTAGCACGGTGAGTACTATTCCGAAGACCGATAGCAAGGTGATCTGCGCAAAGCCGGCGGTGCTCCAGCCAAAGCGCGCCGCGATGCCGCCGATGATGTAGCCCGCGAAAGCGCCCGCGCCGTAGAGCGTCGTGACAAAGACACCGGTGGCCCGATTCGTGAGCGAAGAGCGCACGGACTTGATATGGTAGCCGGCCAGGTTCACGTACAGCACGCCACTTACCACCAGCCCCCACACGAATGACAGCACCGATTGGACCAACATGCCCGTCGGCCCCGAGAACAGAAGGAAGCCGAGCAGCCCGGTCCCCGCAAAGCTCAGCGACAACACAAGCTTGGGGTGGAAGCGGTCGCCAAGCCAGCCGCCAAAGATGGAGGCGAACACGCCGCACCCGAAGATACTCATGACGCGACCAGTGTCCGACGGCGTGTAGTGCAGATGCTCGCGCAGGAACGTGGGGTACATGCCGAGGTAGCCATAGATGCACAACCCGCCAATGATGCTCATCACAGTCAAGAGAGCCGTGTTGCGGTTCCACATCGTGGTTGCACCGCGCGTGTCGATGTGCGTGGCGATCGCGCTGGCCTTTTCGGTCATGCGCTTGCTCACGGTAGCCGCGATCAGCGCCATTGCGACAAATCCGGTCAGGCCGAACACCACCAGCGGCAAGCGCCAGTTTCGCTCAATGCCGATCAGGTGCCCACCGAGCAGCGGTCCCACGATGGCTCCGACACCGAAGGAGAAGTTGATGGCCCCAACGGCCGTCGCGCGGAAGCGAGCGAAATAGCTCGCCGCGATGGCGATCACCACAGTCAGCTGCATCGCTTCGCCGATGCCAGTAGCGGCGCGGTAGAGGATCATGTCGGCAAAGCCGCTCGAGTAGGCAGTCAACAGCGTGCCAAGCGAGAAGATCGCGATGCCAATCTGGAGCACGGCCTTGCGCGACCACCGCGCCAGCAGGTAGCCTGTCGGCACCCCCGCTAGTGCCATGCCGAGCGTAAAGATGGTCGAAAGCAGGCCGGTGTCGGCGAGGCCGAACCCAAACTCCCTTCGCACATCTGCGGCGATCAGCGGAAAGATCTGCCGGTCCATCGCGTTGAGCGCATAGGAGGCAAGCAGCACAAGAAACATGCCGATCTCCAATGCCGTGACGGGCGCATCGCTGCGCACGTCTCCGGTCAGCGGGCCGGCCGAAGTCGAGGAATTCACGTGTTGTCTCCTTCTCGTCAAGCGAGAGATTTGTTCGAGTTTCTGGCGATGTACGGATCCGGCTATGAGGCCGCGCGCGCTGCCTTATACCAATCGAGGATCTGTTCTCCCGTCAGGAAGGCAACGTCGTCGTGTGCCCGAATGTGCGCCAGCGCCTCCCGGAAATAGCGCAGGCGGTGTGGCGCGCCCATGATGTACGGATGCACGACCAGCGCCATCACGCGGGCTGAGTCCTTCGCATCGGCGTAGAGTTGCTCGAACTGGTCGATAGCGCGGTCGCGATACTCGCTGGCCTTGTGATGCTGGATCAGCATCATCGCTACATCGTTGCACTCCTGTGTGTAGGGCACGTTCACGATACAGCCGCCATCTCGCGTCCTCAGTTCCACGGGCTGATCGTCGAGCACCCAGTCGCACACGTACTCGTAGCCTTGCTCCGCGAGGATGTCGGGTGTATTCCAGGTCTCGGTGAGCCCCGGTCCGAGCCAGCCGCGGGGGCGCTTCCCGGTGTAGGCGCGAATGGCCTCGGTGGTCTTTGCGATGTCGACCGCTTCGTCGGGCACCTTCTGCATGTTGCGCTGCCCAAAGCCATGGCCGATGAACTCCCAGTTACGCGCCTTCGCCGCCTTGGCGATAGGCTCGTAGGCATCGATGGCGGCGCCGTTGATGGCGAGCGTTGCATTGATCCCAAGCTCGTCAATGACGTCCAGCATGCGCCAAAAGCCGACGCGGTTGCCGTACTCGTGCCAGGCCCAGTTCGGGATGTCTGGCATCGGCGAACCGCCCGCCGGAGGCGTGAGAACCGTGCGCGGCATGGTCTCGTTGATATCCCATTCCTCAACATTGACGATGACCCAAACGGCCAGGCGCTTGCCAGCCGGCAGCGTCAGGGCGGGACGCTCGGAAATGGCCGAAAATGAGATGCGTTCGAGTGGTTTCATGGCGTGTTTCCTTTGACCCGGGACTCAGACGATCTCGACCTGCAAGGGGTCGAGTCCTTCAATACGGCCGATCAACCTGTCACCGCGCTGCACCGGACCAACGCCTTCTGGCGTGCCGGTAAAGATCAGGTCGCCAGGAAGCAGGCGATACTGCCTGGACAGCTCGCTGACGATTTCATGGACGTTCCAGATCATCTTCTCCAGGACCGAGTGCTGTCGTACGTCACCGTTTACCGCCAGGCTCAGTGCGCCCGAACGGAGATGGCCGACCTTCGCCACGGGATGGATGGGACCGCATGGCGCCGAATGGTCGAATGACTTGCCCAGCTCCCACGGCAGGCCGCGCTTGTTGCATTCGCGTTGGCGGTCCCGCCGCGTCATGTCAAGCCCTGCGGCATAGCCAAAGACATGATCCAGTGCAGTGTCCGGCGGCACGTCCGTCGCTTCACTGCCGATGGCAACGACGAGTTCAAACTCGAACTGAAAGTCATCAGTAAACGTCGGATAGGGGACGCGGCCATCGGTCACAATGGCATCGGCCGGCTTCTGGAAGAAGAATGGGGGGTCGCGTTCGTCACCCTCCCCCATTTCCCGGATATGGGCAAGGTAGTTGCGCCCCACGCAATAGACGCGCCGCACCGGGAAGCGTTGATCGCTGCCAACGATATCAATGAAGGCGGGGGTAACGCTCAGGACCTTGGTCGATTGCACGACGCTGTCTGCACTGGCTCTAGGCATAAGGATTGTCTCTGTGTAAGATTATTGAACGGAGTGGCTAGAGTTTAGAGACGCGGTCGTTCGGCCTCAACGCACAGGCTTGCGAAAAGATGCGCAATCCTTACGATCCTTTGCCCCCCACGTTTCCATGCACCGAGCGAAGCCCTCGAACGACCCGCTGCTGCCCCTCCACCACGACGGCGAGAAGGGTGCTGTCATCCGGAACTACACCATGGCGGCCCGGGCGCAGAGCGCCTACTTTGGCATCCACGATCAGAGCAACTGTCTGCCGAACCCGGTGCCGCACCGTCACGAGTACTTCCAGATTTACGTCAACACACTAGGCGAAACCACTCACTACATTGGGGGCCAGCAGCGGCCCATTCGCCCCGGCACCGTAAGCTTCGTCCTGCCGTTTCTGGTTCACTACATTCCGAACGTAGCGGACGGCAAGTTCCACGTAATCAACATCAGCAAAGAGTATCTGCTACCGTCGCTTAACCTTGATGTCTTCGAGTTGTCGGAAGTGCCGCTCGCGCGCGCGCCAGAGCTTGGTCCCTTCCGCTTTCAGCATTGTCTGGATTTTCAGTTCGATGAACTGGACACCGAGTACCTTCAGGAGCTATGCGAGCGCATGGCGCAAGAATCCCAGCAATCGCCCAGTGACGATACGGCCAGCAACTTGCTGATCCGCAGCCACTTGCTAAACCTGATTGGCATGGTGTGGCGACGCCACGGTGACAAGATTCGTCTTTGCGAGAGCAACGGGATGTTGCTGCAGTCGTACAAGCAGTCCGTGCTGCGCTGCATTCGGTATATCACCCAAAACCTTTCGCGGGAACTGACCTTGGGCGACGCTGCGCAGGCCAGTCATGTATCAGCAACACACCTGGCCCACCTGCTGAAAAGTGAAACCGGAAAGACCTTTCTGGAGATCGTGACTGAAAGGCGGATCGAGCGGGCAAAGACTTTGCTGGCTTTCACATCCGCCTCGGCCGCAGAAATCGGGCAAAGCACGGGATTCGGTGAACCAAATAACTTTGCCAGGCGGTTTCGGCAGATCGTGGGTTCGACACCTTTGGCATATCGACGCCAATTCCAGGACGTGGGCGCGCGAACTTGGGTTGAGTAAGACCACCTGTCAAAAGACATAGCAAAGTGGTGAGCTGAGGGCTAGCCGATGAGACTGGCATTGTTGTGGCTTTCCACTAGTCTTTATTTTAAGCTTCTTATTCGTGATATTTCCCTTGTATGTGTACTGCGTTCCGACTGGCCTCAGTATTCCTTGTGCTGCAGAAGCGTATCGGTGATGTCATACCACGACGCCTTGCTGCCGACAAAAACATGGCGCTCGGCCTTCACGCCGGGATCGCTATCAAGCGTACCGAGCGGGAATCCGATTACATCGGGATTGCTGTCAAATCGCGTCAATATGCTTGAGCCACATTCGCTGCAAAATCCCTTGTGCTCGCCAGGCGAGGACTCGTAAAACTTGACGGTGTTCTGCCCGGATACCCATTCCCAATCCCTAATCGCCACCTTGGCTCTCGTGCGGAAGGCCGAGGCATGAAGCTTTCGGCACATCGAACAATGACAATTCAGGACGTCGGTTAGCGGGCCGTGGATTCGGTATTTGACGTGTCCGCAGAGACAACTGCCGTGCTGGGTCATGGGCTTCTCCAGGAAGTGTTGCGATGAATGCTAAATTGGAGAAGATCGTAGGGTGTGCGGAAATTTTGATAAAGTAGCCGCCCATGAATGGATTCTTCATGATTTACGAATAATCGACGATGGATCAACTGTTCAGCATGCAGGTGTTCTGCCAGATCGTGGACTCGGGGAGCATGGCGCAGGCAGCCCGGGTCCTCGGACTCGCGCCTGCGACGGTGACCGGCGCACTAGCCCGAATAGAAAAACGGCTTGGCGCGCGCCTGCTCGACCGGACGACGCGTCGCATCGCCGTGACCGAGGCAGGCAGGCTCTGGTACAAACACGCGAAGCGCATCATTGAACAGTCGCATGAAGCGGAAGATGCGGTCCGGCGCCTTGCGTCGGAACCAAGGGGTGAGTTACGCGTCACATTACCGCTGGGCGTGGCGCTGACCTTTGTGTACCCGCATCTGGATGAGTTCACGGCACGCTTCCCGAGAATCAGCCTCGATCTCCAGGTTAGCGACCGGATTGTCGACCTTGTGGCCAACGGCTTCGATCTCGCCCTGCGGGCGGGGCGACCCGGGGATTCCGCTTTCTCGGCTCGATGCCTCAGCACGTACCGCCGCGTAACATGCGCCAGTCCCGGCTATCTGGCATCTCATGGCGCCCCCCGGCATCCGGCCGAACTGGCACGACATCAGTGCCTGATTTACCGCCATGAACCGCATTCCTCATCTTGGCAGTACCAGGTGGACGGCACAACTATGGCAATTCCGGTAGATGGGGCATTTTCGAGTAACGAATCGCATGCGCTGATTGCATGGGCCAAAGCAGGCAAGGGAATCACCCGGCAGCCCGACTGGCTTGTCGAGCAGGACTTGCTCAGCGGCGGCTTGATTCGGCTGCTGGAAGAGTACGACGAGATTGGTGCATCTGAGCAGCCGGGAATATATGCGGTGTTTCCGAAACCTCGCAATCACCCGAGGAAGGTCGAGGCTTTCGTGAAGTTTTTTTCTCAAAAGATCGCCTCAGCATCCCACCAGTAGCGTCACAAACGGGGCGAGGGTCGTGCGCCATAATCGAGTGTCCTGCTGGGATCGCAGGCGCCCATCGTTTCCTTGACCGGACGGATGGCTCGGATGACAACTATCTCAGTCCAGCCGCGTTTGTCGACTTCCTGCGCTGCATGGCATCGACCGGCTTCCGTTGCCCGCGCCAGCGCGTCGACGGCCATCTGAGGTGAGGGCCGCGTCGACAGGCGCAGAGGCAGGTCAGTGCTAAATTGATAACGCTAAACCGACACCAGGTGATGGCAGCATACGCAAAGCTTGTTTCCATCAGCATCTCGGAAGTATGCGCCGTAGTAGTGAGGGTGATACTGGGCTCTTAGGCCAGGAGCGCCTTCGCAATTTGCTCCGTTTGCGAGCGCGCGGGCGTATGCCTGGTCAACGGTCTGCCGATCACGCGCAAGCAATGCCACCATTTGACCATTCCCACCTCGCGCAGCATTGCCGTCATATGGCTTGCCAATAAGGAACAGCGGCCGCGGTGCGTCCGTTGCCATCCACCCTGCCCATGGCGTGTCGCGCTCGCAGAATTTGAGGTTGTGTCCTAGTTCACGCATCAACGCCGAATAAAACTCAAAAGCACGATCGAAGTCGTTAACGCCAAGAAAAATGTGCGAAATCACTTTGCGTCTCACAGGAGGGTGGTGGCGACGAACATTATCACGGTTGTGAGCATGGGATCGCTCCTAGCCTCCCCACGAAGCGTCAGCCTCGCCGGTCCGGTTTCGTCGAGTCGGCCGTCAACCAAGTGGTGAGCAGGCGCTTCGTCAAACGACAGCAGATGGCTTGGCGGCCTCGGCGCGCGCACAACCTGCCACAAATCCGGATGGCCGTGCTCAATGACCAGTTGCGATCGCACGTTGAGCGACGGTATCCATCTATTGCCGCAGAAGAACAACATCGCCTTGCCGCTTGATTAGCCCCAACGCCCGGCTCGCGACTGACAGAGGTCATCTAAGATTTCTATCGGCTCTCCTTGCCCCACATCTGCAATCTCAAGGGTGCCAGGTCGACGGCCTTTCAATTTGCATCGCAGGCCGTTGGCTTCCTGCCATGGCATACGAAAGCTTGTTCGCCGCGTCGACGACTGTCTGTGCCAGCTCCAGCAAACGCTCTTCGCTTAGCCGGGCGGTCGGTCCCGAAATGCACATGGAGCCTAGCAGCCGCCAGTGCAATCCGAAAACCGGTGCCGACACGCTCGAGACTTCGGCCTCGCGCTCGCCGAGCGACAGATGAAATCCACGGCGGCGGATCATTTCATAAAGCTCGCCCGGCTCACCTGAGAACGCCAGGATGACGCGGCCTGGCGAACCGCTGTCCAGCGGCAGGGCCGCCCCGATCCTGACGTGATGCCGGATGGCCTGCGGTCCTTCGACCCGGACGAGGCAGGTTCGCTGTTGTCCCTCCCGGACGTAGAACGAAGCGCTTTCGCCGGTCTTGATCGTCAGCTCCCGCAGCACCGGCTCCACCACTTCCTGAACGTTGAAGGTGGCCTGGTAGCACGCGCCCAGCCACCCGGCTGCGCGGCCGAGCCGCCAGTTGCCGTCTTCCTTCTGCACCAGATAGTTGTCCGCCGCCAGCGTGCGCGCCAGCCGCAGCACGGTGGTCTTGTGGATGCCGGTCCGCCGGCTCAGTTCGGCAAGTGAGAGCTGGGGGTCGTTCACCCCGAACGCCTCGAGTACGCGCAGGGCGCGGGTGACCGCTATGACGCCCCCAGCGCCATCGTCGCCTTTTGAGGCGCCCCTTGGATCACTATTCGCATTCATAGAATGAAACGCGGTGCACGGTATGAAACCGCATTGTATGCCGTGAAACGGTCGACCACAATCCGAAGCACAACGAAACCGAGATTCGGAGACAGTAATGAAGGCAATTTCCCGTCGCTGCATATTCATGCTCGCCGCAGGTCTGGTTCTGGCGTCCGCCACTACCCAGGCCGCGCCGCAATACCCCACCAAGCCCATCCGCGTCATCGTGCCTTTTCCCGCCGGCGGGGGCACGGACATCATTGCGCGCGAGGTGACCAATACGGTGGCCAAGTCGACCGGCTGGGTCTTTGTGGTGGAGAACAAGCCAGGGTCCGGTGGCAACCTCGGGGTGGACGCGGCAGCCAAGGCGCCGGCCGATGGCTACACCATCGTCATGGGGCAGACCAGCAACCTTGCAATCAATCCCTCGCTGTATGAACGGTTGCCGTATGACCCATTGAAGGATCTGGCGCCCATCAGTCTGGTCGCCTCCGCGCCGCTCGTCCTGGTGACGCATGTCAACTCGCCCTACAAGACGATGAAGGACGCGATTCAGGCTGCCAAGGCAAAGCCCGGAGCGATCAATTTCGCATCGCCGGGCAACGGCACGGTGGCGCACCTTGGCGGCGAGCTGCTTCAAGGTACCGCGAAGGTGAAGTTCACCCATGTGCCGTACAAGGGCGCAGCCCAGGCGGTCAACGACCTGATGGGCGGCCAGGTCGATCTCTACATGGCATCCGTGCCAACGTTGCTCGGGCATATCAAGAACAACAGGCTGCGGCCGCTCGCGGTGACGTCGCCGAAGCGTTTGCCAGACCTGCCCCAGGTGCCGACAGTCGCCGAGCTGGGCTATCCCGGCTTTGATACCGCGACCTGGTTCGGCTTCGTCGCGCCTGCCGCGACACCGAAGGACATCGTGGTACGCCTCAATACCGAGTTCAACAAGGCGCTCAAATCCCCGGAGCTCGCCAAGAAGCTGAATGAACAAGGTGCATCGGTGCTGGCCGGCACGCCTGAGGCGTTCAGCGCGCTGATCAAGCAGGACATCGGACGCTGGGCATCGGTCATCAAGACCTCTGGCACGAAGCTGGATTGACGCCCTTATCTACCTATCCATTTCATATTGCTGGAGTCCATCATGACCTTGCCCAACATCATCAAATCGTTTGAGCGCGTGCCCGCCGAGATCGTGGCGCGCGCTGCCAGGTTCCAACCGGCGATCCTCTCCGATGTCGGCGGACGCCGCGGCGCGTTGCATGGCCGGATCAGGGCCTTGCGCCCGACCATGAAAGTCGCCGGGCCCGCCTTCACTGTCGAGGTACGCCCCGGTGACAATCTGATGATCCACGCAGCACTGGCGCTGGCGCAGCCGGGCGATGTTCTGGTCGTCGACGGCAAAGGGGACCAGACCTCTGCGCTGATGGGAACGATCATGATGCATGCCGCTCGCCAGCGCGGCCTTGCTGGTGTCGTCATCGACGGCGCGGTCCGCGACAGCCTCGAGCTGGACGAAATGCAGTTCCCGGTCTTTTCGGTGGGCACGAACCCTAACGGCCCCACCAAGGAAGTTGGCGGGCGTATTGGACACCCCATTTCTGTTGGTGGCGTCACGGTGAACCCTGGCGACTACATCTGCGGCGATGCCGATGGCCTGGTCGTGGTGGAGCGCGAGAAGATCGAAGCCTTGCTCGATGCGGCGGCAAAGAAGGAAGAGGCGGAAGCCAAGCGCATCGCCCAGATCAGGGAAGGCAATACCACCGCGCCCTGGCTGCTGGCATCGCTGGTGACGGCGGGCGTCCTGAAGCAGGGAGAAGCACTGTGACGAAAAAGCAAGTCATTATCGTCACGGGTGCCGACCTCGCGCCGGAAGCCCTCGCGCTGCTGGGTGACTATGAGATCGTATTCGCGGGGAAAACGCCCCAGACCGCCGATATTGCAGCCCTGGCAAAGGAGCACAACCCGGTCGGCATTATCGTGCGCTACGGCAGCTTGACCGCTGAAGTCATGGACGCAGCACCAGCCTTGAAAGTGATTTCGAAACACGGCACCGGAACTGACACCATCGATAAATCCGCTGCGCAGGCGCGCGGCATCAAGGTGGCCGCCGCAGCCGGGGCCAATGCCGCCGCCGTGGCAGAACATGCGTGGGCGCTGATCCTTGCGTGCGCCAAAGCGGTTCCACATCTCAACGATCGCATGCGCCAGGGTCATTGGGACAAGGCAACTTATAGGGCCGTCGAGCTGAACGGTTGCACGCTCGGTATTGTGGGGCTCGGAGAGATCGGCCGCCGCGCCGCCGTGATTGGTGTGGCGATGGGCATGCATGTCACCGCTTTCGATCCTTATGCGACGACAGTCCCGGAAGGCGTAACGCTTGTCGACCTGCCTCGGTTGTTCAGGGAATCGGACGTGGTGTCGCTGCACTGCCCATTGACGGAAGAGAACCGTGGCATGTTGAACCGTGAAACACTGGCGACGTTCAAGGACGGCGCGATCCTGGTCAATACGGCGCGAGGCGGGCTCATCGACGAGCCTGCACTGGCCGAAGCGCTGCAGAGCGGCAAACTGTATGCCGCTGGCCTGGACAGCTTTGCCGTGGAACCGATGCCCGTGCCGCATCCGTTCCGCGACATTCCCAGCCTCATCCTGTCGCCGCACATCGGCGGCGTCAGCAACGCGGCGTACGTGAACATGGGGGTTGGGGCGGCGAAGAACGTCCTGGCGGTGCTGCAAGGCGTGGCGACGCCGGCCTGAACGACGCACGGCTGCATCATCAACTAGAACAGAAGTGTCGCGGGAGGAGCCGACGGACAGTCAGGCCTCCCCCCAGCACAAGGAGACAAAGGTGTTTTATCGAACCATTGGCTGCCTGGTGGCAGCAACGACGCTGCTTGTCAGCCTGTCCGCTGTGGCGGCGTACCCGGACAAACCGGTCCGCATCATCGTGCCGAATCCTCCCGGCGGCGCCGTCGACGTCGTGACGCGCAAGGTTGCGCAGAAGCTCTCCGTGCAGACAGGGCAGAGCTTCGTCGTGGAGAACAAACCGGGCGCGTCCGGCACGATCGGCACGTCCCTGGTCGTGAACGCACCCGCCGATGGCTACACGCTTCTGGCGAACGACAACTCCTATACCACCCTCCCCTATGTCTTCAAGAAACTGAACTGGGACCATCAGACAGCTCTGATCCCTATCGCGCCGTTCGCATTTTCGCCGGTGGTGCTTGGCGTCAAGGCCGATTCGCGCTTCAAGGACCTGGCCTCCCTCGTCAGCTATGCCAAGGCGCATCCCGGAGAAGTGACGTTTGGCACCGGCGGCCCCGGTAGTTCGCCGCATTTTTCTGCCGAGGCGTTCCAACAGGCCGCAGGTATCAAGCTGATGCATGTGCCGTACAAGGGGGCTGGCGAGGCCATGGTCGGGCTGCTGTCCGGTAGCGTGGATCTGCTGGTCGTGTCGACCCCGACCGCGCTGGCGCCGGTCAAGGGTAATCAGATGCGTCTGCTGGGCATCAGTGGCAAGACCAGGGTGGATGTGTTCCCGGGCGTCCCTACGTTCGCTGAAGCTGGTGTACCCAACTTCAGCCTGTTCAACTGGTCAGGCCTTGCCGCGCCAAAGGGCACGCCGAACGATGTCATTACGCGCCTGCAAACGGAAATCCAGAAGGCGCTCCAGGCGCCCGACATGAAGGCATTCCTTGCGCAGATGGGGTCGCAGCCGGGCAACCTGGACAGCCCCGCATTCGCGCAGCTGATCCAGCGCGAAACCGCGCAATGGGCAACGGTTGCGCAAAAGGCGCATATTGAGAAGCAATAACCAGGAGCGGCGATGTTCCTACTTCAGCAACCGGCCGTACGCGATGCACAGGTGCTCACCCGGCTTCCGGAGTCGTTCCGTCGGCACGACCCTGACAACGCGTGGGCACACGCCAATCGCGGCGGGGCGACGATCGACTCATTCCTGGAGGGGCCGGTCTGGGCCGATGGCCAACTCTGGGTAACGGACATCCCCTACGGCCGCATTTTCCGTGTTTCGATGCAGGGCGACTGGGAGCTTGTTGCCGAGTATGACGGTGAACCGAATGGTATGAAGCGCCTGGCCAGCGGTGACTTCCTGATCACTGATTATCGCAACGGCCTGGTGCGTCTGGATGCAAAGTCGGGAACCGTCACCCCGTTTCTCGAGCGCAGGAATTCCGAACGCTTCCGGGGCGTCAACGACCTGACCTTCGATTCGCAGGGCAACCTCTACTTCACCGACCAGGGCCAGACCGGCTTGCACGATCCGACGGGCCGCGTCTATCGGCTGACGCCCGACGGCAAGCTGGACGTCCTGCTGGACAACGCACCGAGCCCGAACGGTGTCGTCCTGTCGCCTGACGAGAAGGTGCTGTTCGTCGCGATGACCCGCGGCAACAGCGTATGGCGCGTGCCGTTGCAGGCCGACGGTTCGGTCAGCAAGGTCGGGCAGTTCTTTACCTCTTACGGCCCGAGCGGCCCCGACGGTCTGGCAATGAGATCGGATGGCCATCTGCTGGTGGCCAATCCCGGACTTGGCTATGTCTGGGTGCTCAATCATCGCGCCGAGCCTGTGGAGGTGATTCGTAGCCCGGATGGCACATCGCTGACCAATCTGTGCTTTGGCGGCACCGAGGGCGCCACGCTACTCATGACCGAGTCGACCACCGGGACGATCCTGTGCGCCGACATGTCGGTGGGCGGTGCACCGGTGCATGGAGGGCGGCTGGCGTGAACGGAGTACCGGGCGTTCTCGCCATGCCGGACGCATGCCACCGTCAGAGCGCCGCGGCCGAGCAGCAAGAACGCGGCCTCACCCACGCCGCGTGCCGCGGGACTATCGCGCCTCGGTCGATTCGCGCTCGAACTCGCGGATCACCGGGTTGCCAAGGATGACATCCCTTCCCGCTTCGATCAGGCGATCGACGTCCTTCTCGGGCAGTCGAAGCCTGGTCGGCAGATCGTTCAGGCTTGCAGCTCGCTCCTTGTCGAGGGCCTCAAACGAGATCCGCGTGACGAAGAATTCGACTTCATTGCACCGCCAGCCTGGGCGGCGTGCAGCGATCTCCTGCTGCCGGGAATGCGGCAGCGCACACCGATACGCCACGAGATCATCGCGCCACCGTTGCATCATGGGAACGAAGGCGTCATAGGTCATTCGAACGCTGGTCGCCATTCCCGCGTCGATGGCTGCGCTTGCGACTTCGATTCCGGATGGGCCACCCGGGCTTTGGTTCCAATCGCCGCGCGGGCCCTGACCGGCGTCAACAACGATGAAGAGTAGCCGCCGCACATTGATCGCGTCGTTCTCGCTCATGGGACCGTAAGCCGTGCCCAGCAGCAGGCGCGATTGCAAAATTGTGGCCAGGCCGTAGTTGTCGGTCACCCCGCCGTCTACCAGCTTGATGTACTTTCCCTTCGAAGTGTCCCGGTGACCGCGAACGGCGGTTGCCAACGCGCCAAGCAGCAGCGATTGCCCGGGCCTCTGGGCGTGGTCAAGGTTCGGCAGCGGTGTACTGCAAGCCTCGGGATATTTTTGAAGGACGATCGGTGCGAAGAAGAGCGGGACCGCCATGGATGCGGCGACGGCCTCGGAAACGGGAAAGCTCGCGAGATCACTGCATAGCGCATCGAATGCCAGCTGGCTGAACGGGAACGCGACCCGGTAGTAGACGTTCGTGGCGTTGATCCAGACGAGCGGCTTGCCGCGGCGGAACATGTCGGCGAACGTCGCGCCCTTGAACACGTCTTCGTCGAGCCATGTCTGGAGATCTTCCCGATTGTTGAGGCCTCCCGCGAAGAGGCGCGCAAGGTTGACCGGATTCAGGAGACTGAAGCGAAGTCCCGCCTCTCCGTCCTTCAAGAGCACTGATCGAAAGGTCGCCAGGCTGGCCTTGCCGTGCAGACCGTAGTACGCCGCGGTGATGGAGCCTCCGGACACGCTGCTGATAAATGAGACGTCGTCGAGCAGGGACGCGCCCCCGGGACCTCTCATGGCGTCGAGCCCCTGCAGCGCGCCGAAGGCGAAAGCTGCGGCTCGCGTGCCACCGCCAGAGAACGACATGGCGACGGTTGTCGGGCCAACGACGTCGGTGGGTTCGCGCATGGTCGCGGATGCGCTGCCAGCCGCTGCCTGAGGCAGATTGCGCGGAGCATTGTGAGAAAGCGACCCACAGGCACTGAGTCCCGCAAGCAGAAGCAGCATCAGAGCGTGGCAGGCCCTGCCGCGGGCGTGCCGCTCTCTCCCTGCCTCCCCAACTCGCCAAGGCAGGCTGCTCTTGCGGCAAAGAGTCTGGTCATGTCGAAACTTCCACATTGGACTAGGTCAGAAAGGTGCTCGGCGTGGTGGCGGCCCGCGGGAAGGGAAGGTCGAGTTTCGTTGGCGCCAGGATCCGGTGTGTCCGGCTCCCTCGGAATCTTACGGCATCGCCATGGGGCCGCGCGACCCGCAGATGGCGCCTGAGTAGCGTCGGGAGAAAGTCGGAGGGCGGACGAAGATCAATCAGGTACTGAATGCTAACTCGACCGGGCTTGCCTGGTTCGCCTGGTGCCGCGCCGCTGGCGGTCATTTTCGATCTCCTCCATGTCGGAGCCCGCCACGCTCGCGGGCTTCAGGAACCAAACGCCCACCGGAGCCAGGGTCGTACATGTCCCGATTTAATCAAATTTTTTGAATAATACTTACAACTCTGGCTGACTGCCTCCGCACTTTCCTCCGCTATAGTTCGTCACATGGACGGCACGACAACGCAACACAGCGAACAAAGCGCCGCCCAACGAGAACTCAAAATCATTGAATAAATTTCATCGGAGAGAGCAGCATGTCGAACGCCAAGCTGGAAGTCCTGACCCCGCGCAACAGCCAACTGATCATCATCGACCACCAGCCCCAGATGGCTTTTGGTGTGCAGTCGATGGACCGCCAGACCATGAAGAACAACGTCGTGGGCCTGGCCAAGGCAGCGAAGATCTTCGATGTGCCGACCACCATCACCACGGTCGAGAGCGATTCATTCTCCGGCTATACCTACCCCGAACTGCTCGACGTCTTCCCCGGCAAGCAAACGCTCGAACGCACCTCGATGAACTCCTGGGACGACCAGAAGGTGCGCGACGCGCTGGCCGCCAATGGCCGCAAGAAAATCGTCGTGGCCGGCCTGTGGACCGAGGTCTGCAACACTACCTTCGCGTTGTGCGCAATGCTTGAGGGCGACTACGAGATCTATATGGTGGCCGACGCTTCGGGCGGCACGACCAAGGAAGCTCATGACTACGCCATGCAGCGCATGGTCCAGGCAGGCGTGGTGCCCGTGACCTGGCAACAGGTCATGCTGGAATGGCAACGCGACTGGAAGAACCGCGAGACGTACGACGACGTGATGGCCGTGGTCAAGGAGCACTCGGGCGCCTATGGCATGGGGGTCGACTATGCCTATACGATGGTCCACAAAGCCGCGCAACGCACGGCAACCACGCACGAATCGCTGGCTCCCGTGCACGCACCGGTCATCGAGCGCTGATGCATGTCCGCCACCAGCCATCCCTCGGAGCACACAAGATGATTCCAGGTCGAAGCGTGGCCAACGGCGCCTTCCTGCTGGGATGCTGGCTGGCCATCAGCACGTCCAGCGTAGCGGCGGCAGCGATCGTCGCCAACGCGCTGATCGCATGATCGCACCCTCCGCGGGAGAAACCTTCCCCCGCGGGCATGCCCCCGCTACAGGATGGATCTCAGCCATGAGCGCAAACGTCAACGCATCAGACTACAGCCCTGCTCATCCGGTCGGCTATCATGCGAATCCTCTCTGAAGTAGCTCCCTATGATTTCCGTCCGTAATGTCACGCTGCGCCGCGGCGTCAATGTCGTACTCGACCGCGCGTCCGTCACCTTCAACCCCGGCGAAAAGATTGGTCTTGTCGGCCGCAATGGCGCCGGCAAGTCATCCTTCTTCGGCCTTCTCAACGGGACGCTACACGAAGACAGCGGTGAGTTCTCGATTCCCGCTGCATGGAAGATGGGCCAGGTCGCGCAGGAGATGCCGGAGACCGGGCAGAGCGCGACCGACTTCGTAGTCGAGGGTGATACCGTGCTGTTGGCCGCGCAGGCCGAAGTAGCCGCCGCCGAGGTCAGCGACGACGGCATGCGCATGGCGCACGCCTACATGGCCCTGCACGACGCCGGTGCACACGATGCCCCCGCACGTGCCCAAGCGCTGATCCTCGGCCTTGGCTTCAGTGCTGCGCAACTTAGTCAGCCGGTCAACAGTTTCTCCGGCGGCTGGCGCATGCGACTGCAACTGGCGCGCGCGCTCATGTGCCCGTCCGACCTGCTGCTGCTCGACGAGCCGACCAATCACCTCGACCTCGACGCGCTGGTCTGGCTGGAAGCCTGGCTCAAGCGCTATCAGGGAACCCTGGTAGTGATCAGCCACGACCGCGAATTCCTCGATGCGGTGACGCAGGTGACGGTGCACGTCGACAACGCCAAGCTCGTGCGTTATGGCGGCAACTACAGCAAATTCGAAGACATGCGCGCTGAGCAACTCGTATTGCAGCAGGCCGCGCTGGCCAGGCAGGCGGACAAGATCGCCCACCTGCAGAAATTCATCGACCGTTTCAAGGCCAAGGCCTCGAAGGCGAAGCAGGCGCAGAGCCGGGTCAAGGCGCTCGAACGCATGGAGAAGATCGCACCGGTACTTGCCGACGCAGAGTTCAACTTCGAGTTCAAGGAGCCGCTCAACGTCCCGAACCCGCTGTTGTCGATGCTGGACGCGAGCTTTGGCTACCCGGCGCCGACCGGCGCACTGCCGGGCACGCCGCCCACGATCATCGTGCGGGGCATCAACCGTTCCGTGCTGGCCGGGCAGCGCATCGGCATTCTCGGTGCCAACGGCCAAGGAAAGTCCACGCTGGTGAAGACGGTGGCGCACGCGCTGGCACCGATTGCCGGCGAAATCAGCGAAGGCAAAGGCCTGAATATCGGCTACTTCGCACAGCAGGAACTCGACGTGCTGCGCCCGCTCGACACGCCGATGGAACACATGATCCGCCTTGCCAAGGACACGCCGGCGCACATGCGCGCTCCCGGCCAGAGTGGCACCGAACAATCCCTTCGCACCTTCCTCGGCACCTTCAACTTCAGTGGCGACATGGTCCATCAGGCGGTTAGCACGATGAGCGGCGGCGAGAAGGCGCGGCTCGTGTTGTGCATGATCGTGTGGCAGCGTCCCAATCTGCTGCTGCTCGACGAGCCTACCAACCACCTCGACCTGGCCACCCGCGAAGCGCTAGGCATGGCGCTCAACGAATTCGAAGGCACAGTGATGCTGGTCAGTCACGACCGGGCCCTGCTGCGCGCCGTATGCGATGAGTTCTGGTTGGTCACCAAGGGCGGCGTCGAGCCCTTCGACGGCGATCTGGATGATTACCAGCAGTTCCTGCGCGACGAAGCCCGTCGCCTGCGCGAGCAGCCTGCCGCAGTGTAGAAGGTCATCGCCTGAAATGGGTGGGACCCAGGCGTGAGCTTTACAGGATTCAGCGCGAAGGTCGCCATTGAGCGCCTCGTGATTGATATGGCGAGTTCCGAAATCCCGTCGCAGTGGTTCTCCTTTTCAGAACCCTGCGCATGCCTATTAATGTGAAGCTGCTCGCCGGTCGAAGCAGTGACTGGAAACGTCAGTCAGTTGCCGGGACCATCGCCAGCCCGGGGAAAAAGCGGCCACGCCGTCGCCGCGCAGGCCCCGGCCAGGAGCCAGACGCCGGCCCAGCCGCCGCTATCGAGCAGTAGCGGAATCGCCGCAGGGGCAGCGAAGTACGCGGCGAAGACCAGCGTATTGGCCAGTCCGAGGGCCGTACCCGCCCGCTCCGCGCCCGCCTGCGTCGCCAGTTCGGTGTAGGCAACCCCATGCCAGGCCGAAACCGCGATGCCAGCCAGCACGACCGCGACCATGGTCAGCGTCGCAGGAACACCCTGCCCGACCGCCGCGCAGAGGGCCAGCGGCACGAACATCAGCGCGGCGATCAGCGTGCAATGGCGCAGCCATGCACGGCGGTTGCCACGCCGATCGGTATGGCGGCCGCTCCAGATCCGCATCGCCATCGCGCCGAGCTGCACAGCGCAAAGGGTGGCGGCGATGCCCGACACAGCCACATGGGCCGCATCGTGCAGGAACACCGAGGCGAAGCTCAAGACCGCGAACTGGGGCGCGCACAGGATGCCGATGGCCAACGCAATGCGCCAGACCCGCAGGCTGCGCAACGGGCTGGCATTGTCATGCGCATGGCGTCGTGCCGACGCGGGGGCAGCGAGATGCGTGGGTTCGTGCAGCCATCGCCAGGTCAGCCAGGCAGAGGCAAGGCAGAACGCGGCCAGGACTGCGTACACCCAGCGAAAGCCCATGGCAAAGGCCAGCCACGGCAACACGAGCGCCCCTAGCCCGCCGCCGAGGGGCACCGCCGTCTGGCGGATACTCATCGCCAGGCCGCGCTCGCCGTCGGCGAACCATCGCATCACCGCCCGCCCGCTGGCCCCGTTGACGCTGCCGCCCGCCAGTCCCAGCAGCGCCATGCAGGCCATCGCCACCGGCAAGGACGGCACGCGATCCGGCCTTGGGGCCAGGAACAGTGCCATCACCGCCAGTATGATAGCGGTGGCGCCGAGCCCGTACAGCAGGACGCGACGGTCGCCCCACCGGTCGGCCGCTGCGCCCCACGGCAGTTCGGACAACGCGGCGCCGATGCCCAACGCACCAAGCAGCAGGCCAAGCCCCCCGTTGTCGATCTGATAGGCGCTGCGCAGCCACACCGCGGTGGCGGGCAACCCGTTGGCGGCAGCGATGAAGCTGGCGTTCGCGGCAACGCCGACGCCCAACACTTTCCAGCGATGCGAAGCGGCGGAAGCCGCGAGGGAATTGCCACCAGGGCGGGCAAAACAGACGGACTCGGCCACGACGGCCCTCCGATAAGGCTGTTGACAGGGCGTCAGTATTGCAACCAATATTCGTCTTGAAAATCAGAAAGTTTGGGACCAATTGTTTCGTTTTTCCGCACGATTGCCATGACGTCGAATCTTGATATTGCCGCGCTGCGCAGCTTGATCGCCGGCATCGACCTGGGCAGCTTCGCGCGCGCTGCGGAGCAGGTCGGGCGCTCCACTTCGGCCGTCAGTGCGCAGATTCACAAGCTCGAGGACATGGCAGGCACGCCGCTGTTTCGCAAGGCCGGCCGGACCCTGGAACTTACCGAGGCGGGGAGTCTGCTGCTTGGCTACGCGCGCAGAATCGTTGCCCTGAACGACGAAGCTGCCGCGGCCGTGAAAGGGGTGGACCTGTCCGGCGGCGTGCGATTGGGACTGCAGGAAGAGTTCGGCGAGGCAATGCTGCCGGAGGTGTTGGGGCGGTTTGCGCGAGCGCATCCGAAGGTCCGGGTCGAAGCCATGGTGGCGCGCAATCACGATTTGTTCGCCCGCACCCAGGCGCGGACGCTGGATCTCGCGCTGGTCTGGGGCGGCGCGGATGGCGCTCGGACGGCAAGAGAGCCCGGCGCCGATATCGCCGTGGTCGGCGAACCGCCGATGTGCTGGGTCGGACCGGCTGCGCTGCCGTGGCACATCGAGCCCGGCCAGCCGATACCGCTGGCGGCGTTCGACCGGCCCTGCCATTTCCACGATGCCGCCACGGCGGCATTGGACCGCGCCGGAATCCCCTGGCGCGTCTCGTTCACCAGCCCCAACCTTGGTGGCCTGTGGGCCGCCGCGGCAGCCGGACTTGGGTTGGTGGTCCGCACGCCCTACGGCTTGCCGGCATCGCTGCGGCAACTTGGGGCTGCCGAAGGTTGCCGCCGCTCGGCAAGATGCCCCTGATGCTGCTGCGCGCGCCGGGACCCGCGTCCGAGGCATCGCAGCGCCTGGCTGACATCATGCTTGAGGCGCTGCGTCCAGTGTGATGGCGGCGGTGGGATGGCTGGTCACGCCCTATCGGATCGGCGGTGAACCATCGAATTCCGGCCGTTCACGTAACAGGATGCGGAACACCGGTATGGGGTCGCAAGCAAGCGGGCCCCGCCAGCGGCGCGGCGCTTGATGTTTGGCGTTGCAGCAAGGCCTGTCCGACATATAGTGAAATCCTGGCCCGTGTTTATGACTGCACGTTCCCCCCCGCGGTGACACCTGTTGCCATGGAGAGGCACATCGACCCCGGCAGCATGCCCATCGCCGTGAGCAACACAGCGCGGATGTCATTGCCAGCCGGAATCGTGTGCGCGTTCCTACGGGAGTCTTCATGCTGTACCAGCTCGTCGAGTATCAGCGCGCGCTGCTCGCGCCATTCACCGCATGGGCGGCGAGCGCAGCAAATGCGTTCATCGATCCGGCCAGCCCCTTCGCGTATGTCCCGGGCGCATCGGGCTTTGCTGCTGGCTATGAGATGCTCTACCGGCTCGGCAGGACCTGCGAGAAGCCGTCGTTTGGCATCATCACCGCCATCCGGCGCGACGGCCACGTCATCGCGGTGGCTGAGCAGGTCATCGTGGAAGGGCCGTTTTGCCGGCTGCTGCGCTTCGCACCCGACATGGGCGCGCTTGACCCTTGCACCGCACCGACGCCGCCGGTGCTGGTCTGTGCGCCGCTGGCGGGCCATCATGCCGTCATGCTGCGTGAAGTCGTGCAGGCCTTGCTGCCCGAGCATGTCGTGTATGTGACGGATTGGAACGATGCCCGTCGCGTGCCGGTGGCCGAAGGACCGTTCCATCTCGATGACCAGGTGGCCCACCTGCAGGCCTTTATCCGTCGGATCGGGGCGGAACCGCTACATGTGCTGGCCATCTGTCAGGCCACCGTGCCAGCGCTGGCTGCGGTTTCCCTGTTGGCGAGCGCGGGTGAGCCGACGCCCAGGAGCCTCATCCTGGTGGGCGGCCCGGTCGATGCACGCCGCAGCCCGACTGCACTCGGACGTCTGGCCGCGCGCCACTCTCTCGCGTGGTTTCAGCGTAACCTGATCTATGCGGTACCGCAGCCCTACCCGGGTGCCGGACGCAAGGTGTGCCCAAGCTTTCTGCAACTTGCCGGCTTGGCGGCGGCACAACCAGAACGTCTGGGGGAGGCTTATTGGGACTATTGCCTGGATCTCGTTCGCTGCGACCCCGTGCGTGCCAAGGAGCACCGGCGTGCCTGCGATGCCTACCACGCGGTGCTCGACATGGCGGCCGAGTTTTACCTGGACACCATCCAGCTCGTGTTCCAGGAATTTCAGTTGGCGCGCGGCAGCTGGCAGGTGCGGGGCGAGGCAGTGCGGCCACAGGACATCCGTACCACCGCACTGCTGACCATCGAGGGCGAACAGGATGAGATTTCCGGCCGGGGCCAGACGCAGGCCGCGCACGATCTGTGCCAAGGCATCGCCGCATGCGACAAGCGGCACCTCACGGCCCGCCAGTGCGGCCACTATGATCTGTTCTGCGGGCCTCGCTGGTGCACCGACGTCTACCCCCGCATCCGCGATCTGACCGGGCACGATACTTAGCATCGCCTGCCCGCGGGCAGGCGCAAGCGATCATCCAGTCAAGGGTTGTGCAATCCCTATTGGGGAACAAGAACTCGCGGTGGCCAGCTCAGGGCTGGCTCTCGGGCGCCGATGCAGGACGGCCACGCGTTGCCGCGGCGGAAGCGCCTTGGCCGCCGGCACGCCCCTTGCTGCGGTCAACCTTGCCGTGCGCTTCGCTCTTGTCTTTCTTGGCACTCTCGCCGGAAGCTCCGCTGGCGGCCTGCACAGTTGGCTCCGCGCGCCTGCCAGTGTCAGTCCCCGGTGTTGGAGGCGAACCGTAGCGACCGCCCTGCGCCCACGCCGCAACGGCCGTTAGCGAAAGGGCGGCGAGGAAAGCTAGCTTTTTCATTGCTGTCTCCTTTCCTGTGGGATCGCCTATCACGGTAGACGCTCGCGCTGTAAACACAAGCCTGCGAACCCAATAGCGCTCAAGTAGCTGCAAACTCTGCTCCGCGCCGGCGTGCGATGAGGGTGCACGCGAGTTCAAGAATGACGCTAACCCTCCGGCGCCGACGACACATCGTGCGTGATCTGCCCCACGCCCAGCTTGTTCACGCGTCATCGCGCAGTCGGTAGTGGTACCGGTGATCGCTGATGCCGACACAGACTATGGCAACGAACTGAACGTCACGCGCCGGCGCGTACTTCGATCGTGAAGAAGTGATCGAGTGCCTGTACGGGACCGGCCGGCCCATCGACCGAGCCGCCGGGCGCGAAGCCGACCAGCCGCTGCAGGTCCCTACTTGCCGCCGACGCCGACCTTGCCGCGCCCGACCTTTCGATGCGGCACACTGGGGCGTAGCCTCTTCCTGGAGCCAGCCGTCAGCGTGACGTGCTCCGCAGGGTAGCGGGGGGTCCTGTGCGGCGCGGCCTGATGGGCGGAATGGCCCGGATCGATGCGCTTGATAGCTGACATGACTGACACCTCCTCAGAGGATTCTAGTCCGAAACTGCACGGCGCTTATGCCGCCCGTCGCTAGCAGCCCCATGGGCGCTGAGCTTGGGGCGCTCACCAGTGAGGGGCCCATGACCGCAACATGCAGACAGGCGCGGCAAATGTCTCCATCAATGCAATCGAGGACACGATCAACGCGTGGCGGCGCCGCGCACAGCCGCCGGCCGACGTGTGGCCAACGGCACTATCCCGCCCGCAGCGCCCACAGGGCCTCCCGTACGTATTCCGTGGCGCGTTCTACCCGCTCCCCGCTGTGCGCCAACCCCAGTCGCCGCCACAACGCCGGCCGCAGCGGCCGCATCACTATGCGCGCATCCGGCGCCGGCGTGGTGACCTCGTGTGGCAGCAGGGCCGCGCCATAGCCGGCCGCCACCAGGCTCTTGATGGCGTCGTTGTAGTTGAGCTGAATCCGCGGCGCCGGCCTGTGGCCACCGCTGGCGAACCACTCGGCGGTCAGGCGCGACAGGCGCGTGGTGCCGTCATTGAGGATCAGCGGGCGCGTTGCCAGCCAGGCCGGCGTGATGCGCGCCGGGCAGGGCCAGCTCGCTGGCAGGAAAGCCCGTACCGGATCGCGCCGCCAAGGGCGGATGGTCAGCCCCGCCACGCGCGCCTGTGGCAGTGCCACCAGACCGATCTCCAGCGTGCCGGCGGCCAGCCGCGCCAGCGTCTCCTCCGAGGTAAGCACGGCCACCTGCACGTCGATGTCGGGATGCCGCTCCGCCAGCATGGCCAGCGCCTGCGGCAGCAGGTGGGCGATGGCCCCGGTCGAGGCGCCGAGGCGCACGCGGCCGGTCAACCCCTGCACCTGACGCTGCACGTCGTCCAGCGCAAGGTCGGCATCGGCCAGCAGGCGGCGGGCGCGATCGACCAGGGTCTCGCCAATGGACGACGGACGCACCTCACCGCGCCTGCGCGTCAGCAGTTGCGCACCGACACGGGCTTCCAGCTCGGCAATGTGAAGGCTGACGGTGGGCGGAGCCAGGTGCAACGCGCGCGCGGCTTCGGCGAAGGAACCCAGATCGGCGATGGCGACGAGGGTACGCAGGCGGTCCAGGCTGATCTCGCGCATGGGGCGGCACTCCGGTTAAGGGCGTATCTGCTGACGAGGAATATCGTTCAGGAAACGTGAATTTCATCGTCATGAAATTCAACTTCTTCGATTCTAGCCGGTGGCGCAAGATGGCGCTTCCTGTACCGGCCGCACCAACGCAGAGCTGATGCTGAACCGGCCGGGGCCGCCACTTTCACGCCACTGCCAAGGATCCATCCCATGCGCTACCCTCTTGTTTTCATCGACGGCGACCAGGGCACCACCGGCCTTCAGATCCACGAGCGCCTGCGCGGACGCGACGATCTGCGCCTGCTGACACTGCCCGCCGGCCAGCGCAAGGATGCGCGCGCCCGCGCCGACGCCATCAACGGCTGCGACATCGCCATCCTGTGCCTGCCGGACTCCGCCGCACGCGAGGCGGTGGCGTCCATCGTCAACCCTGCGGTGCGTGTGATCGACGCCAGTTCGGCACACCGCACGCAGCCCGGCTGGACCTACGGCTTTCCCGAGATGACCGCCGGCCAGGCGCAGCGCATCGCGGGCGCGCTGCGCGTCAGCAATCCGGGCTGCTATCCCACCGGGGCGATCGGCCTGTTGCGCCCCCTGGCGGAGGCCGGCCTGCTGCCGCACGACTACCCCATCGCCATCCATGCGGTGTCGGGTTATTCGGGTGGCGGCCGCATCGCCGTCGATACCTACGAGGGACCGGAGGCCACCCGGGCCCTGCCCTTCCAGGTCTATGGCCTGGACCTGGCGCACAAGCACACGCCTGAAATCCGGCAGCACGCGGGCCTGGCACGGCGCCCCGCCTTCGTGCCGGCCTACGGCGCCTTCCGGCAAGGTATCGTACTGACGGTGGCGCTGGAGTTGGACCTGCTGGCACCCGGCACGGACGTCGGCAGGCTGCACGCCTGCCTGCTCGACCACTACGCCAACGCCCGCCATGTCGAGGTGATGCCGCTAGCCGAATCGGCCGCCGCTACTCACCTCGACCCGCAGGCACTGAACGGCACCAACGACCTGCGCCTGGGCGTGTTCGCCAACTGCGAGCACGGGCAAGTGCTGTTGGCAGCGGTGTTCGACAACCTCGGCAAGGGTGCTTCGGGGGCGGCAGTGCAGAACCTCGACCTCATGCTGGCCGGGGTGGCGGCGGAGGTTCACCGGGCCGCCTGAAGCCTACCCAGCGTCGAAATAAGAAGCGGGCCGGCAGCTTCCCGGCTTCCGGCCCGCCTGGTGCGATCGGGTCAATCACGCGTGATTCGGCGCGTCTGTGAATCCGCATGCCACGCATGGCGTGGATGCGTTCGTGATATTTCCGCATGCGCTCGTACTGACGCAGGAGCAATTGTTGCCGTTCGGTCAACATACTGAGGGCCTTCGCGATGCTACTGGCGTTCGCCCCCGCTGCCTACAATCGGTTGCAACGATGGTTGCACAAGACGTGCGACGGTCGAGGCCTGGCTGCGGTCACCGACATCGTGATTACGCATATGCACATGGATCACGTCGGGGGCCTGAACGTGGATGGCGTCAAGGCCAAACTGCGCCCGGACGTGCCTGGGGTCGGCCATTCTCGGTCGATCATCGCTTCCTTCCCGAGTGACCATGGGTGCTCTGACACCGGTGGTCACTGACACGGCAGTAACTTCGTGCCACGCGCCTAGGGTTTCGCTGTTCCTCTTCGGATAAGCATGTCAAAGAGAAACTGAGCGGCCGGCGCCAACGGGCGTCCTCGTCGCGAGATCAATCCCAACGTTCGAGTTATCACTGGGTCAGTCAGCGGGATCGCAAGCAGACCACTGCTGGACTTCGGCGGCAAAGCCATTCGAGGCACAACACCGATTCCCAGGTCGGCCTGGACCAGGCTTACCAAGGCGGGAACATGATTTACCTCGCAGTACCATCGCGGTCTTACCGGCAGCCGCGCAAGGGCCTGGTCGATCAGGAAGCGGTTGCCGCTGCCTTGCGCGAGCGTAATGTAGTCAAAGCCTTCAAGGTCTTTCCATTTGACGCTTCTTCGCGTCGCCAGCGGATGCCCCTTGCGACAGGCGACAACGAACGCCTCTTCAATCAAGGGGCAGAAATCGATGTCAGGCTCCTGCGTCCCGATATAGGTCAGGCCGAAATCCGCATCGCCGCGCGTGACCGCGAGAAGGACATCCCCGGAAGACTCGTCAATGATGCGGATCCGTATCCCCGGATAGCGCTCGTGATACGGCCCCACGACAGAGGGCAGGAAATGCCCGACCGCAGACGGTACGCATGCAAGCGTCACCTCGCCCGACAGCCGATCGGCAACGGTCTGGATGCCGAGCATGGCCTCTTCCAGCTCGTTGATGACGTTTCGCGCCTTGTGCACAAACATGCGGCCCAGGGTAGTCAATTCGACTTTCCGGGTGGTCCGCGTGAACAGCGCGACGCCAAGCGCTTCTTCCAGTTTATCGACGCGACGCGACAGTGCCGACTGCGACAGGAACATCGCATCGGATGCCGCCTTGAAGCTGCCCAGATCGGCTACGGCCAGGAACGCTCGCAAGTCCGCCAAATCGAAATTCATGTGTCTTACGCAAGAATACTTGTGATCTTTGCACTTTACACTGGAATCCGGTCAGCGTGATCATTCGCCCTATGGATGGAACGAAACACTGTCCTGACCAAGCAGGAGACACAATGCCCAACAAAGTACAAGAGCCGTTACGGCGCATGTCGCGCCGTAACGCCCTAGCCGCCCTCGCGATCCCGCTAGCCACTGCACTGATTCCCGCACAGGCGCAGACCTGGACACCCGCCAGGCCGATCCGGCTGATTGTCCCGTATGGGCCCGGCGGAAGCTCGGACGCCATTGCCCGCGTCATCGCGGCAGAGATGTCGAAGAATCTGGGCCAACAGATCGTGGTGGACAACAAGGGCGGCGGCCAGGGTGTCATCGCCATGCAGGAGACCGCACGCGCAGCGCCTGACGGATACACACTGGTTCTCGGCCACGTTGGCACGCTTGCCGTCAATCCCGCCATGATGCGCAAGCTTCCCTACGATCCTCTGAAGGACTTCACGCCGGTGACTTTGCTGGCGAAAGTGCCGATGGTGTTCGCGGTGGGGCCTACCGTCCATAGCGATTCCATCAAGGCATTCATCGCCCAGGCCAAGACGAAGCCTGGTGCCATGACCTATGGATCGGCGGGCAACGGAAGCGCTGGCAACGTTGCCTTCGAGATGCTCAAGCAGACTGCGCATATCGATCTTGTGCACGTGCCATACAAGGGCACCGGCGCCCAGATTTCCGACTTGCTCGCCGGAAACATCGACGCCGCATCGGCGGGCCTGGCGGGGATCCTGCAACACGCCAAGGCGGGCAAGCTGCGCATCCTCGCCGTTGGATCGTCACAGCGCCTCGCGCCGATTCCCAACGTTCCCACCATTGCCGAGGAAGGCTACCCGGGATTTGAAAGCTCGCAATGGTTTGGGCTGATGGCGCCAGCGCGCACGCCAACGCCGGTGGTCAGCCGCCTGCATGCCGAGGCAGTCAAGGCCCTGGCCACCCCGCTGGTGCGACAACGACTTGCCGAGGACGCAAGCACGCCTGTCGGCGCGGGCAGCGCCGAATTTGCGTCATTCATTCGTGCCGAGCAACAACGCTGGGGCACCGTCATCCGCAGCGCGGGAATCCAGGCAAACTAAGTCTTCCGAGAATATCCAGCATGCAACAAGATCGAATCACTGTATCCGAAGCCGAACTCCGCCAGCTCGGAGTGCGCGCGTTCCAGGGCCTGGGCCTGACCGAAGGGGACGCCATCGATGTCATTGACATCCTGGTACTTGCAGACCTCTTCGGGCTCAGCACCCATGGACTGTCTCGCATTGAATCCTATGGCGAACGGCTCCAGTCCGGCGGTATCTCGGCACGCCCCACCATTACAGTCGAGCACGCCGCGCCGGCGCTGGTGAAGGTCGATGGTGGCAACGCAGTCGGCCCGCTCGCTGGCATGAAGGCGCTGCGCGCCGCCATGGAAGTCGCCGAAGAATTCGGCATCGGCATGGCCTTCGTCCGGGGCAGCAATCATTTCGGGCCAGTTTCACCGTACAGCTACATTGCGGCGGAAGCAGGATTCGCCAGCATGATTGGCAGCAACGCCACGACGACCATCGCGCCATGGGGTGGAAGCGACGCACGCCTGGGCAACAGCCCGCTGGGTTTCGGCGTACCGGGGCATGACGGCCGCCACTTCCTGCTGGACATGGCCATGAGCGTGGCCGCACGCGCCAAGATTCGCAATGCGCTCAAGGCAGGACAATCCATCCCGGATTCATGGGCTACCGACGCGCAAGGACGACGGACCACCGATCCCAAGGCTGCCCTCGATGGCTTCCTGCTTCCGATTGGCGGGCACAAGGGCTATGGACTGGCACTGATGGTCGATCTTTTCGCAGGACTGCTGTCGGATGCGGCGTACCTGACTCACGTCAAGTCGTGGGTCGATGCACCCGACCAGCCCCAGAACCTGGGCCATTTCTTTATCCTGGTTGATACCCGGCGACTGGGATCGGCCCAATGGCTGGCTGCCCGCATGCAAGACTTTGCGGCGATCCTCCACGGTAGCGCACCCGCGGAGCCTGGCAAGCCTGTCATTGTTCCCGGAGAGATCGAACTCGACAAGCTGGCGCGTCAGCGCGAAAAGGGCATTGCCATGGATCCAGCGGTGAAGGCGCTACTGGATCGACATGCCAACGCAAAGACGAACTGAAATGGCACACGCCGGAAGCATCATGACAAGTCAATATGCAAGGCTCGCAGCGGAGCTTGCGCCGACGGGAATCCTTCGCGCATCCATCAACGTAGGCAACCCTATCCTGGCAAACCTCGATGCCGGCGGCAATCCATTCGGCGTTTCAGTGGACCTCGCCCGTGAGCTTGCCAGTTGCCTGGGTGTTCCGCTTGAGCTTGTCGTATTTGACTCAGCGGGGAAGTCGGTCGAGGCCGTCACGGCCGAACAGGCGGACTTCGGATTCTTTGCCGTCGACCCGGTCCGGGGGGCCGGCATCGCATTCTCCGAACCCTACGTGCTGATCGAAGGCGCGTATTTGGTGAAGGAGGAATCCACCGTCAAGGCCAACGAAGAGGTCGATCTTGCCGGACGCCGTGTCGTGGTAGGAAAAGGGAGCGCCTACGATCTTTATCTCACTCGTACGCTGCAACATGCACACATCGTGCGCGCGCCGACGTCCCCGGCCGTTGTGCAAACATTCCTGGAGCAAAGCGCGGACGTGGCTGCAGGGGTGCGACAGCAATTGGAAGCAGATGCCAAGCGCACTGCGGGCCTGAGGTTGTTGCCGGGCCGGTTTATGGTCATACAGCAAGCCATGGGCCTCCCCATAGCCCGCAGCGCTGAAGCCGTGGAATGGCTACGGCGGTTCGTCGAGCAGATGAAGGCCTCCTGCTTCGTTTCGGACGCTCTCAGGCGTCACGGAATCGAGGGCGCGTCCGTCGCGCCCGCAAAGTCATAGCCTGCACGCAACGCCGGGCTGGCAATGCCGGCGACGCAGGTGCTGATCTATGACAACGCCAGGCGGGGAACGCCATTGATGCTCGCCGCACGCAGCGTTGCGCTGGACTTGCCCCTGCGCGTGCTGGTGCGCGATGACTGCCAGGGCAGCACCTGGATGAGCTGCCACACCGCCGCGGAACTGGAAAGCGCCCTCCCATTGCCGGCCGGCAGCGCCGCGCCGCCGGCTGTGGCGCAGCGGCTGATTCTTGACACGGGTGTGGGCGCGCAAGGCGCCCCACGGTGACTTATCCGGCCAGGCCCTTGTTCGGGTTGATCAGGTACTTCTCCCCCGTCGCGCGCTTGTTGTAGACGGCGATCACGTCCAGGTCCAGCACCTCGGCCAGCGAGATCTCTTTCGAGTAGTGGCTGGCAAAGGTGGTCTTCAGCTCCGCCATCACGCGTTGCTTCAGCGCGTTGGCCCGCTCGCGCCCGATCTTCTGCAGGAACGGGAACAGCAGCCAGCCGCCCATGCCCCACGCCATGCCGAAGTTGCGGTTGAACTCGGTCGGGCTTGTGTCCAGGCCGCCGTAGAGATAGACCTGCTTGTGGGTGGTCGAGCCATAGCGGCTGTATTCGCGGGCCGTCTTGTTCAAGGCCGCTTCCATGCAGGTGAGGATCTGGCCGCCGAGCTTGCCGCCGCCCGTGGCGTCGAACGCGATCGTTGCGCCAGTGGCGACGAGTGCCTCGGTGAGGTCCTGCATGAACGTGGGCGACGCGGCGTTGCAGACGTGGACCGCACCTTGTGCCTTGAGCAGGTCCGCCTGCTCTTGCTTGCGCACGATGTTCACCAGCTTGATGCCATCCTTGAGACAGATCTGATTGAGCATCTGGCCCAGGTTGGAGGCCGCGGCGGTGTGCACCAGGGCGCTATGTCCTTCGAGGCGCATGGTCTCGACCATGCCCAGTGCGGTGAGCGGGTTGACGAATGACGACGCGCCGTCAGCAGGCGTGGCGCCTTCGGGCAGGACCAGGCACTGGTCCGCGGAAATGCAGCGGTACTGCGCGTACATCGCGCCGCCGATGACAGCCACGGTCTTGCCCATCAAGGCTTGCGCCGCAGGGGACGAGCCTGCATCGACGACCACGCCCGCGCCCTCATTGCCAACCGGCATGGACGCATCCAGGCGGCCCGCCATGCTGCGCATCGCGCCTTCCGGAACGCGCGCGGTGACGATGGGGCGCTCGGCCGTGCCGCTGGCCTTGGCCGTGCTCATGTCGGCCGCACCGAACAGCAGGCCGAGATCGGACGGGTTGAGGGGGGAGGCTTCAATGCGAATGAGCACTTCATCCGGACCAGGGTGCGGCGTGTCGATGCTGTCTAGCGACAGCTCGAGTTCACCGCTGCTCTTGATTTGCGAACGAAGTTGAAGTGCGGTGTGCATTCGATGTCTCCTTGGTTTGTCGGTTTGCGGTGAGCGCGGCAGCAGCAGGGGGCTGTTTTCGCCAGCAGTCAGCAATGTAGCAAGTTCCTGCGAATGCCGTACTGGGCCGGAAATTCAGGTCATGCGTCGGCCGACAGGCCATCATGCATCGCACTGATAACGGTGGATATGCCAATCACCTGGCGGTCAGCCCTGTTGCGCTTTACGTTCCAGTCGCCGGCTCGACTCGGACTGAAGGAAACGATTGACCCGCCTGTGCGGGACCGGCCGGCCCACGAGCGCGGCCAGCCCCTGCATGCTGCACGGCGGCAACATCATTCGGCCTTGTAGCCCGATGCCTTGATGGGCCGCTCCCAGCGCCTGAGGTCGGCGACCTGGGTCTCGCCGAGTTGCTGCGGGCCGGCGTAGTTCGCATTCAGGCCGATCTCGCGGATGCGCGCCTGGAGATCGGGCGCCTTGAGCACTTCGGCGATCGCGTCGGACAGGCGCTTGACCTTGTCGGCCGGCAGGCCTGCCGGGGCGAACAGGCCGACGAAGGCCTCAGCTGTGGCGTCGATTCCGGACTCCTTGAGCGTGGCCACGTCGGGCAGCGCCGGCGATCGCGCGTTACCCGTGACCGCGAGGATGCGCAGGCGGCCCGCGCGGTGATGCTCGATGGTCTCCGATATCGTGTCCACCATGATGGGAATCTGTCCGCCCAGCAGATCGGACACTGCCGGCGCGCCGCCCTTGTAGGCAACGTGCGTGAGCGGCACGCCTGAGGCCTGCGACAGCAGCACGCCCGCAAAGTGCGGCACGGTGCCTGCGCCCGAAGTGCCGTAGTTGGCGCGGGCCGGGTTGGCCTTGAGCCAGTTCAGCACCGCGCGGATGTCGCCGGCCGGCGCCGCCGGACCCGCCGTCACCGCGAAGTCGAAGGTCACCACGCGCGCGATGGGCGTGAAGTCCTTCACCGGGTCGTAGTTGAGGTGGTAGAGCCATGGCGAGATCACCAACGCGCCGCTGGGTGAAATGACCAGCGTGTTGCCGTCGGCCGGCGCGCGCTTTGCTTCCCCAAGCACCAGGCGACCGCCGGCTCCGGGCTTGTTCTCGACGATCACCTGCTGGCCGAGCGGCAGGCGCAGGCGCTCGGCCAGCAGCCGCGCCACGACATCGACCGAGCCGCCGGGCGCGAAGCCGACCAGCAGCTTGAGGGGGGGCTTGTCCTGGGCAAGGGCGCCCAGGGGTAGCGCGGCGGCCAGCGCCATGGTTGCAGCCACCCGATTGAAAACGCGTCGCTTCAACATGCTGAGAGTCTCCTTGGTCAGCCGAAGTCGATCAGAAACCGAATACTCGCATGGCATTGCCCGAACGCACGGCGTCGCGCTGCGCGGCGGACAGCCGCTCGGTATTGGCGAAGGACCCGCGCGTGTCGTGAACCTGGTGCGGCCAGTCGGTGCCGAACATCACCCGGTCGGCGCCGACGACCGAGATCAGGAACTCCAGCGAAGCCGGACTGTACGAGATGCAGTCGTAGTGGATGTGGCGCAGGTAGTCGATGGGCGTGCGCTGCATCTTGCGCCGCTGGGGGATTTCGACCTCGTGGCCCTTCCCGAAACGGCCGGCCAGGTAGGGCAACGCACCGCCCGCATGCGAGGCGATGATCTTGAGGTTGGGGTATTGGTCGAAGAAGCCCTCGAAGATCATGCGCGTGATGGCGAGCGTGGTGTCGAACATGAAGCCCACCGACCAGCTCAGGTCGAACTTGGTCATGTCCATCAGGTCGGCGCCCGGCGGGTCGGTGGGGTGCACCAGCACCGGCAGCGCGCGGCGGTCGATTTCGGCCCAGATGGGTGCGAAGGCCGGGTCGGTCAGGCTGCGGCCGGCGATGTTGGCCAGCACCATGACGCCGCTCGCACCGTTGTCGCAGGTGCGCTTGAGCTCGTCGAGCGCGCGCTGCGGGTATTCCCACGGCAGCGACGTGAACCAACGCAGCCGGCTCGGGTGATCGGCCTGCGCCTGCGCCAGCGAATCGTTGGATTCGCGCGCCGCTTCGCAGCTGGTTTCCTCGTCGCCCCAGAACACATTGGGGCAAGTCAGCGACATGACTGAGATATCGATGCCGGCCGCGTCCATGTGCTGGATGCGCAGATCGTAGTCGAAGTGTCCTTTCTGTGGGATGACCACGGGCGTGTCGCCACGGAATACCTCGTGCTGGCCGTCGGGGCGCTGCTGGATGTTGTAGAGGCCGCCCTTGCGCTTGAGCAGCTCCAGCCAGGGCTTTGTGAAGATGTGGGTGTGGACATCGATGACAGGCATCTAGGGGGCTCCTGTGGTGTGTGAGTGACGGATGTCTAGACACTACTGTAGTGATCTGGCATAAACGTATTGGCAGATATCTTGATACCAGGATAAGTAAATACTTATGCCCGACCGACTCACCGCCCTGGCCCTTGAAACGCTGGGCCGCATGCGCTCACGCCTGAAGGCGCGCCAGCTCAACCTGCTGGTCGCGCTGAGCGAGTACGGCTCGCTTTCCCGCGTGGCGCAGGAATGGGGGGTGACCCAGCCCTACTTGACGCAGATGCTGGCCGAGGTCGAATCCATGATGGGCACTGCTCTGTTCACGCGGCAACGCGGTGGCGTCACGCCCACGCCGGTGGGGCGCATCGCGATCTCGCGCGCATCGCGCCTGCTGGTCGACCTGCAGGACTGGGCCAACGACATGGCCGCAGCCCGCCTGGGCTTCACCGAGCGGCTCAGCATCGGCGTGATCCACTACCTGTCCGGCCAGTTGCTGTGCGACACGCTCTCGCACACGCGCGAGCAGGTCGGGCCGTTCGTGTTCTCGGTGGAGGAAGCCAGTAGCGACCGCCTGCTGGCGCTGCTTCGCGAGCACAGGCTCGAAGGCGTGGTGGCACGCGCGCGCGGCGCGGCACAGGTGCGTGACCTGCGCTGCGACATCCTGTTCCGCCAGCGCCCCGCGCTGGTGTGCCACCTCAAGACTGCCAGGCATCTGGGCAAGCGCGCGCTGGACTGGCACGAGCTCGCCACCATGGACTGGGTCCTGCCGCCCGCGGGAACGGCGCTGGGTGCCTCGGTGCTGGACCTGTTCCTGCACGTGGGCGAAGAGCCACCGGTGCCGGCCATCGAAACCCATTCGCTCAAGATCGTCGGCCGCATGATCGAGCGCAACCCGTCGATGGTGGCCATCGTGCCTGCCGACGTGGCGCACGATCTGTCCACCCGCGCGCACGTGGCCAGCGTGCCCTGCGACCTGGAGTGGCCGCTGCCGCCGGTGGCGCTTTACCGGCGCCAGGGTGCGGGTGACTCACCTACCATGGCGACTTTTGTGCGCACGCTGAAGACTCTGTGCAAGGAACGGTTCTGATGACCGCCAGTCACCTCTTCCCGACCTCCCCAATGTCCGCATCTCCCGAACCAACACCGTCCCAACAACTCTCCGACCAGCAACTGGTGCAGGAAATCTGTTCGGCTCCCAATGCGCTGGAAGCCCACCGCCGGTTCGAGAAGAACGCGGCCGCCTTGGAAGAATGGCAGATCCTCTTTGCGGAGGAGAGCAACGCCGGATCCATCAAGCTGCTGGATCGGACACTAGGCCCCGCCGGCGTTGCGACGTCTGTATTCCGCGGGAAATCGCTATGGCTGATGGACGCGCCATTTGTCTCGCAATCCGGGCCAATGGGCTTTCACGGCGGCTCGGCCATGTTCGTAGACTCCAATGCGGCCACCTATATTCGCAAGATCGCCTACCAGGACAACCCGTCTCCGGAAGCGTTGAACCGGGCTGATCTGATCAACCAGATCGGACCAAGGCTGCAACAGCTCAACCCCTATCTCTATCTGTGGGAGTCGCTCCGGTCCTGGAACGATGAGACGGTCGCCAGATGCAAAGAGTCAGTAGCCGCGATCCATGCGCTGTCGTCCTCCGGCAGCAAGCTGACTGCGGAATGGGGTCGGCGCTTCCGCGCGGAGTTCCGTGAGAGTGCAGAGAATTTTGCCACCGGCCTGATGGCGGAATTCGAACGGAACCTGAAGGCTGGGCTTTTCGCCGGCCTGGAGGACCAGCTCGATCTGATGGAGGCGATCCTGGTTCGGAGCCAGATCATCGAGCTGAGTTCCAACAAGGCCAAGGAGCACAAGCTGGCGCAGTTGGTCGAGTACATGCACGAAGAACTGTCCACAATCATGCTACGGGAGCTGATCGTCTGCGGTGACATCCTGCTGCGCAGCAACCGATCAAGGATCTCCAGGAAGCTCAATTCCATCCAGAACCATGCCGATCCCCTCGCGCTGATCAGAAACTGCGCTTGGGACATGTACATTCCTCGCGCCCTGGATGCCTTGACCTCCGTCACTCCTGACCAGGCTCCTCACGTGGACTTCTATGTGGCGGAGGTGCTCAGCTTCGACGGCGACGTATCAGACATCATCAACACCACGAAGTTGAGGGCGATCGCCGTGCATCGGCCTTCGAAGCAGAACTTCCCGTTCTTCGATAGCGATGTGGCCGAGTGGTTGGGCAACCGCCTCGGGCCGAAACGCATGGACGCGCTGTCGGACTACTTCCTGCCGGAAGCCTTCATGGATCGAGCCAGGCGCCGGCCCTCAACGTCGGTCCGGTCCATTCTGGAAGCAGACCGCGAGGAGCTGATGCAGTTGATCCGGCAAAAGAAGGGTTGAACTCGAAACCGGGCCGCCCAGACTGTTGGCAATTTGCTGCATGGCCCGGCCCCCTCGACTGCCGAAGCCGCCCCCTGCAGTAGTCGAGAGGCTGCTCAGGGTCGGAAGCGGCAGTTTGCTGGAACGCCACCAAACCGCTAAAACGACCACAAGCTGTATATACTCGCTCCACACATAGCGCACGACCTGCCGCCAAGGCAGTAGCGAAAGGTGACGGTACAAAAAGATGAAAAATACCGTATATCTCGCCTTGCCCGCGATGTTGGGAGCGGGTTGACCCGCGCCAACCATGGGCCAGACTCCTCCACGCACCCAGTTGCTGGCAACAACGGCCGGCGGCACCATGCCAGCGATCCCTACCACGCCGCGCTATGGCAGCGCGACTTCTCACTGGGACGGCTTTGTACTGGAGCGCCACCTGCTGCCCGCCGGCGCCCTGGACACCACGGTCATGCCCGTGCACTGCCTGGCCGTCCCGATCGGCCGGCATCCCGTCGCGATCCGCTGGCACGTCAACGGGCGGCGCCTGGACGGGGCGATGGCGCCAAACCAGGTCTATTTTCGCGCCGCAGGCGATGCGCTTTCCAGCGCCTGGTCAGCCCCGCTGGATGCCATCTATTTTTCCGTGCGGCCCGATGCCGTTGTCCTGGCGCATGAACAGACGCACGAACGCAGCGCGCCCGAGCTGCGCTCGGACTTCGCCGGCGGCGCCGACAATGGCCTGGTGCAACTGGTGCTGGCGCTGGACGCCCATGTCCGGGGCGGCAGCGTGGGCGGCAGCCTGCTCGACCAATCCTTGCTGCTGGCCATCAGCCTGCGCGTGGGCCTCCTCTATGGCGGCGGGAGGCAGGACGCAAGCGCTCTGGCAGCCCGGCAACGGGGTCTTTTGCCCAGGCACACGCTGGCGCGGCTGGACGATTTCATCCTCGCCCACCTGTCTCAGCCGCTCACCATCGACGCGATCGCCGCCGCGGTTCATATCAGCCCCTTCCACCTGTGCCGGATGTTCCGCAAGACGCGCCAGGTCAGCCTTTGGCAATACGTGCTGAGTTGCCGCGTCGAGTATGCGCGCAAACTGATACGGCGCCACCCCGATATGTCCCTGTCCGATGTGGCGGCCGCAAGCGGGTTCGATTCCTACACACAATTCTTCGCTGCCTTCCGCAAGTTCAGCGGGGCATCGCCAAGCGATTTCCGCCGCAATGCGCATGTGCAAGCCAGGCAAGCCTGACCTGACAGCCGACGCACAAGCCTGCTCCCCAGAATTATTCGCAAGAAACCGCAAGTACGGGCGTGGCGGATCTCGTATTGTCCTTGTATCCCCCCGAATGGGGGACAAGTCAGACAGAGCAAGGCGGGCAATCAGGCCGCGCGGGGTAAACCCCCCGGCAGATGCGCGGCGCAGGCGCCCAGGGGGAGCGCGATGAAAGAAGAAGTGATGCATCAGACCATACGAGGTCTGTACGAGGGCATCCTTGACGAAACCGCCTGGCAGTCCAGCCTGGCCCTGCTGCGCGATGCCAGTGAAAGCATGCACGCCGCGCTGGTGGAGTTCGACGCGCTCAGCCAGCGGTTGCGGGTCAGCGAGATCCATGCCCTGAACCAGGAACTGGTCGACGCCTACAACGACCACTACCAGGCCGAGGACCCGTCGCGGACATACACGCGCCAGATGGCGGTGGGTGACTGGTATATCGATTCGCGCGACCTGGGCCTGGCAAATATGAGCCGGCTGCCCTTTTATAGCGAGTTCATGCACGGGTTCAATCTGAGTTCCGTCATGGGCTGCCTGGTCGAGCGCAAGCCGCACCGCGAAATCTATTTGTCGCTGCAAAAGCCGCTCGGACAACAACCGTTCCACGCTGACGACGCGCGCCGGCTAGGCTGGGCCATCCCGCACCTGCGTCAGGCACTGAGCCTGCGCGAGCGCACGCTGGACGTCACCATGCTCGGTGAGCTCTCTGCGCAAGTGCTGGAGCGACTCCCCTTTGGCCTGATCGTCGTCGCGCCCGACGGCAAGGTGCTGCTCAGCAATGCCCGTGGCGAACACTGGGTGAGGCGGCTGTTGCCGGGCAAGCAGGGTGAGCCCGGAGCCCGGGCGTGCCATGACGACTGGTGCCTGAGCCGGCCGTTCCGGGAGATGCTGGCTGCGGCCTGCAGCCCTGAAGCGGCCATGCCGGCCCAGGCCGCGCATGCCCGTGACGGCAGCGGGCACAGCGCAAGCGTCATCGTGCTGCCGCTGCCGCCGGCCCATCGCCTGGCCAGCCGATGGCAGCGCCCCGCCGCCCTGGTTGCAGTCCGCGAGGTCGGCGCTGCTCCGCCCCAGCCCCTGCTGGCGGGCGTGCTACGCGAACTGTATGGCCTCACCGCATCCGAGGTTCGACTGGCGACCGTGCTCACCGCGGGCATCGGGCTGCCCGAAGCCTGCGCGCGGCTCGGCATCCGCCACGAGACTGCCCGCAGCCAGCTCAAAGCGATCTTCAACAAGACCGAGACCGGCAGCCAGGCCAGCCTCGCTCACCTGCTGAGCGAACTTGGTGCGTGCATGGGCCCTGGCTGATGACGGTCCGTTGCCGCTTTCGAGGGCCACGGACATGTCGAATACCAGGGAGCAATATTCACGTCTACACCGGGCCAGCGCATCCGACCCGCCTGCTATCTCCGATCCCCGTGCCGTCTCACCGGGCCGCCGCCCGTAGTGCCGCCATGAACTGCAGCATGGCCTCCGACGGCAGCTCATTCTTGCGGGTGACAATGCCGTAGCTCGACATGGCGCGCCGGATCGGCACCGGCACGTGCGCCAGCATGCCTTCCGCGACGAAGCGCTCGACCACGGCGCGCGGCTGCAGCGAAAGCATATCCGTCGCCTGCAGCAGTTCCAGGGTGGAAAAGATTGACGGTGTTTCCACCATGCCGACCAGGCCCTGGATGCCTGCCGCCGCAATGGTTTCATCGAACAGTTGCCGGATGGCGGTGAGCTGCGGGTAAAGGATCCACGGCCATGCGCCGATGTCGGCAATTTCCAGCCTGGGCCTGTCCAGCAGGGGATGTCCCGGCCGGCAGACGACCCATACCGGCTCTGGCGACAGTGCCTCGAAATCGAAGATCGCCTGGTGCCGTGGCTCGGTCAGACGCCCGACCATGATATCCAGCTTCCGGTCTTCCAGCCAGACGGCGAGCTGGTCACTGCTCTGCTCGATCAGCTTGACGACCAGCCGCGGGCGCTGCTGCAGGATCTCGCGGATCGCCGTGGTCACCACCTGCGCGGCCGACGCCGAAATCGCGCCAACGGTGAGGTGGCCGTGCCCGCCGGCCCGTAGCGCTTCAAGCTCGCTCACAAACTTGCCGAGCTCGGCCAGCGCCGTCGACGCGTAGCGCAGCGCGAACTCGCCCAGTTCGGTCGGGCGCATATCCCTTGGCAAGCGATCGAACAGCCTGGCCTGCAGGGTGTCTTCAATATCGCTCAGTATCTTCGTGGCAGCCGGCTGGGTGATATGCAATTGCTCGGCCGCGATGCGCAGGTTGCGGCTGCGTCCCAGCACATCCAACAGCTGCAGGTGCCGGAAGCGCAGCTTGGCAAGCACGGCGGAAGGGGCGGAAGCAGTCTGTCTGGCCATGAAGGGGTAAACCCGGCTGAATCAATAACTAAACGGAATCGATTCTACCCAATAATCGATTGGATGTTTATGGGACTGCCACGTAGAGTTCCACCCGACGCCGCGGTGGTCGCGGCGCTCATGACAACAACATCAGGTGGAGACAATCGATGGCATTGCCGCTCACGCTCAGCGCAACGCAAACGCTTCCTGCCGACGGGCTGGCGGGGACGCTGGTCGGCCGCGCATGGATCCCGGCCAGTGACGGCGCTCCGGCCGGCCCGGCTGTCGTGGTCCTGCGGCCGGATGGGGTATTCGACATATCGGATGTCGCTCCGACCATGAGCACCCTGCTCGAACAGGGCGACCCGGTGACGGTCGTGCACAATACGCCCGGCCGCTGGATCGGCAAGCTCGACGACCTGCTGGCCAACACGGCCGATCCGCGCGGCAGCGACAGCGTGGCCCGCCTGCTGGCGCCATGCGACCTGCAGGTGATCAAGGCGGCAGGCGTGACCTTTGCCGGCAGCCTGGTCGAGCGTGTCATCGAAGAGCAGACCAAGGGCGACCCGCAAGGCGCCGCCGAGGTCCGCAACCGGATCCAGGCGCTGGTGGGCGAGCGCCTGTCCCGGATCCGGCCGGGTTCCCGCGAGGCGGGCGAACTCAAGGCCTTGCTGATCGAGCATGGCATGTGGTCGCAATACCTTGAGGTGGGCATCGGCCCGGACGCCGAGATCTTCACCAAGGCACCGCTGCTTTCGGCGCTTGGCACCGGCACGGAAATCGGCCTGCATCCCGGCTCGGCATGGAACAATCCGGAACCCGAGATCGTGCTGGCCATCAACAGCCGCGGTGATGTGCTCGGCGCCACGCTGGGCAATGACGTCAACCTGCGCGACTTCGAGGGCCGCAGTGCGTTGCTGCTGGGCAAGGCCAAGGACAATAACGGCTCCTGCGCGATCGGTCCGTTCCTGCGCCTGTTCGACCAGAGCTTCTCGCTCGACGACGTGCGGCGGGCGACGGTGGATCTGCGCGTCGATGGCCTGGATGGCTTCGTGTTGTCCGGCACCAGCTCGATGGACCAGATCACGCGCGACCCGCTGGAGCTGGCCGAGCAGGCAATGGGGGCGACCCACCAGTATCCCGATGGCGCCATGCTGTTCCTCGGTACGCTGTTCGCGCCGGTGGAAGACCGCGACACCGCGGGCGGCGGCTTCACCCACAAGGATGGCGATCTTGTCACCATCTCCAGCCGCCAGCTCGGCAGCCTGGTCAACCGCGTGGGCCGCAGCGACCGTATCGCTCCATGGACGTTCGGCGTACGCGCCCTGATGGCCAACCTGGCCGCACGTGGCCACACCACTTTCTGAACGGCGATTTCTGAACGGGCGCCACGGCGCCCCGCCCTGAACACCGCAGCTACCCTCGCGCAAGCAAAAGACGGGGATGCCGCAATCCATGACATGAGGCCGCGCCACGCGGCTTCGTACCGGAGACAACCCATGCAGACTCAAGCTGCCAACCGAGATCCGCTCGCAAGCGCGGTAAGCAAGGCCCGCCTGCGCCTCGCTCCTTTCCTTGCACTGATGTTCGCGCTGTCGATGCTCGACCGCTCCAACGTCGGCTTCGTCAAGCAAGCCCTGATGGTCGATTCCAATATCGGCAACGCGGCCTATGCGCTTGGCGCCGGCATCTTCTTCATCGGCTATGCCGTCTTCGAAATCCCCAGCAACCTGATCCTGCACCGGGTCGGCGCCAGGGTCTGGCTCAGCCGCATCATGGTCACCTGGGGGCTGGCGTCGGCCGCCATGATGTTCGCGCATGACGAGACCTCGTTCTACGTGCTGCGCTTTATCCTTGGCGTCGCCGAGGCGGGCTTCTCGCCGGGCGTGATCCTGTACTCGACCTACTGGTTCCCTGCCAGCCAGCGCGGCAAGGCGCTCGGCGTCTACTACTTCGGCTTGCCGGTGGCACTGGTGCTGGGCGGGCCGGTCTCGGGGCTGCTGCTCGATGTGATGGGTGGCCAGCTGGGCCTGCGCAACTGGCAATGGATGTTCATCATCGAAGGCCTGGCGGCGTCCGTGGTGGGCGTGATCGCCTTCTTCTACCTGGTCAGCAAGCCGCGCGATGCCAAGTGGCTGAACGCCGACGAGAAGACTGCGCTCGAAGCCGCTATCGCCGCGGAAGACAACCAGAAGACCGCGCATGGCCCGGCAACCGCACTGAGCGCGCTGGGCAGCTGGCAAGTGCTGCGTTTCGTCGCCATCTACTTCGCCATCCAGGTCAGCGTCTACGGCGTCATCTTCTACCTGCCGACGCGTATTTCCGAGCTAACCGGCACAGCGATCGGTGCCAAGGTCGGCCTGCTCACCGCGATTCCGTGGCTGTGCGCGCTGGTTTCCCTGCGCCTGATCACCGGCATCGCGGATGCCAGGGGCAAGCAACGGGAATTCGCCATGGCCATGCTCGCCATGGCGGCCACCGGCATCGCACTGTCGACGCTGGGGCACGAACTGGCGCCCGTGCTGATGGCGTTCTGCCTGGCTACCGTCGGCTTTGTCGTGGTCCAGCCGCTGTTCTGGACGCTGCCCACCGCATACCTGAGTGGCACCGCCGCGGCCAGCGGCATCGCCCTGATCGGTGCGCTGGGCAATCTCGGTGGCTTTATCGCGCCGACGCTGAAGACCGCGGTTGAATCCGCATTCCATAGCCAGCAAGCGGGCATGCTGGCCCTGGCCATCGCGGGCGTGGTCGGTGTGCTGCTGCTGATGAGCATCGGCGCACGGGCCCGCCGCACCGCGACATTGCGGCTTGGCTCCTCCGAGGCGGCCTGACTGTGTCCCGTATTCCCTGCACCAAAACACCCTGACATGACCATCCTCGGACTTCACTACATCGGCGGCGAACGCCGTGCTGCCGGCACCCCGCTGTTCAGCATCGACGCCGTGACCGGCGAGCGGCACCCGGTCAGCTTCCAGGAAGCCACCGAAGCCGAAGTTGCAGCAGCCGCGCTGGCCGCGCACCAGGCCTTCCCCGCATTGCGCGCCACCAGCCCGGCCGAACGCGCCGCGCTGCTGGAGACCATTGCCGATGAAATCGATGCGCTGGACCAGGCGTTCATCGCGGCGGCCAGCCGCGAGACCGCCCTGCCGCCGGCGCGGCTGGAAGGCGAGCGCAAGCGCACCAGCAATCAGCTGCGCATGTTCGCGGCCACGGTACGGCGCGGCGACTTCCTCGATGTCCGCATCGACCGCGCGCAGCCTGCGCGCCAGCCGCTGCCGCGACCCGACCTGCGGCAGTACCGCGTCGGCGTGGGTCCGGTGGCGGTCTTCGGCGCAGGCAATTTCCCGCTCGCATTCTCGGTGGCCGGCGGCGACACGGCTTCGGCGCTGGCAGCAGGCTGCCCGGTGGTGGTGAAGGCGCATCCGGGCCACATGGTCACGTCTGAATACGTTGCCAATGCGATCGAACGCGCGATCGCGCGCTGCGGTGCGCAGGCGGGCGTCTTCAACATGGTGTTCGGCACCGCAGCCGCCGGGGCGGCACTGGTACGGACGCCGCACATCAAGGCAGTAGGCTTTACCGGATCACTGGCTGCGGGCCGGGCTTTGTTCGATCTGGCGCACTCGAGGCCGGATCCGATTCCGGTGTTTGCGGAGATGTCGAGCGTGAACCCGGTGATCCTGATGCCCTCGGCACTGTCCGCGCGCGGCGCGCAGATTGCGCGCGAACTGGCGGCCTCGGTCACCTTCGGCTGCGGCCAGCTCTGCACCAACCCGGGGGTGGTGCTTGGCATCCGCTCACCGGCATTCGATGCGTTCGTCGCCGAACTTGGCACGGCACTGGCGCTGGCCGAACCGCAGCCCATGCTGGGCGCCGACATCCGGGAGAATTTCCAGCGCGGGCTGGCCGGCTTGCGCGAAGTCCCCGGCGTGGAAGTCCTGGTGTCAAAGCAAGCTGACGGCCGCATTGGCGGACATCTGCTGAAGGCAGATCGCAGCGTGCTGTTTGCGGAAAATCGTCCGCTGGAGGAGGAGGTATTCGGCCCGTCGACGGTGATCGTCGCGCTGGATTCCGAAAATGACTTCCTGGCCTTTGCCGAACGGATGCGCGGCCAGCTTACGGCCACGCTGATGGCCGACGACGGTGACCTCCATCACCACGCCGCGCTGATCGAGCTATTGGAAAGCAAGGTCGGCCGTTTGCTCTTCAACGGTTATCCGACCGGCGTGGAGGTCAGCGACGCCATCGTCCACGGTGGCCCCTACCCGGCTACCACCGATGCGCGCGGCACCTCCGTCGGCAGCGCTGCCATCGAGCGCTTCCTGCGCCCGGTGTGCTACCAGAACTATCCCGATTCCGTGCTCCCACCGGCCTTGCGCGACCGTAACCCGTGGCAGCTGCCGCGCCTGGTCGACGGCGTGCCGACACGCGCCGCGCTGCAAGGCGCGCACGATCTGGAGGCCGCAGCATGAGCGTCGTCCTGGAACAGGAAGCAGCAACCGCCGCCGAACCCGTCATACGGCTGCATCCGGATGACGACGTCGTCATCGCGCGTGCGCAACTGGTGGCAGGCGCGCGCCTCGGCGCAGGCCTGGTGGTACGCGGCCTGGTGCCCGCAGGGCACAAGCTGGCAGTGCGCGCACTCGAGGCTGGCGCGCCAGTGCGCCGCTACGGACAGGTCATCGGCTTCACCACTCGCCCCGTCGCGCCTGGCGAGCACGTCCACACCCACAACCTGGCCATCGGCGAGTTCGAGCGCGACTACGCGTTTGGCACCGGTAAGCGCCCTGCCCCGGTCGCGGCGCAGCGCGCGCAATTCATGGGCATCGTTCGCGCCGATGGGCGGGTCGGCTCGCGCAACTACATCGGCATCCTTACCTCCGTCAATTGCTCGGCCACCGCGGCACGCGCCATCGCCGAGCATTTCCGGCGCGAGCTCAATCCGCATGCGCTGGCAGACTACCCGAACGTGGATGGCGTAGTGGCCCTGACGCACGGGCAAGGCTGCGCGGTGGATGGCGAAGGCGAAGGCCTGGCGCTGCTGCGGCTCACGTTGTCGGGCTATGCGCGCCACCCCAACTTTGCAGCCGTGCTGATCGTCGGGCTGGGCTGCGAAACCAACCAGATCGACGGCCTGCTCGACAGCGAGGGACTGGCGCGCGGCGCCGCGCTGAAAACCATGACCATCCAGGCCACCGGCGGCACGGCCCGTACGGTGGCGGCAGGCATCGAGCAGATCAAGGCGATGCTGACCGACGCCAACCGGGTGCGACGCGAGCCCGTCGATGCCAGCCACCTGGTGGTCGGACTGCAATGCGGCGGCTCCGACGGCTATTCCGGCATCAGCGCCAATCCCGCGCTTGGCGCAGCCGTCGACCGGCTGGTGGCGCACGGGGGTACCGCCATCCTGTCGGAGACGCCGGAGATCTATGGCGCCGAGCATTTGCTGACGCGCCGTGCCGTCTCGCCGGAAGTCGGGCACAAGCTGCTCGACCGGATCCGCTGGTGGGAAGCCTACTGCACGCGCATGAACGCCAGCCTGGACAACAACCCGTCCGCCGGCAACAAGGCGGGCGGGCTCACCACCATCCTGGAGAAATCGCTCGGTGCCGTGGCCAAGGGCGGCACCACCAACCTGGTCGACGTATACCGCTACGCAGAGCCGGTGGAGGCGGCTGGCCTGGTCTTCATGGACACCCCTGGCTACGATCCGGTCTCGGCGACCGGGCAGGTGGCCGGCGGCGCCAACCTGATCTGCTTTACCACCGGGCGCGGCTCCGCCTATGGCTGTGCACCGTCCCCGTCCCTGAAGCTCGGCACCAATACTGCCTTGTGGCAGCGCCAGCAGGAGGATATCGACATCAACTGCGGCACCGTGATCGATGGCTCGCAGACGATCGACGAGCTTGGGGAAGAGATCTTCCGCCTGATGCTGGCGACGGCTTCGGGACAGCGCTCAAAAAGCGAACTGCACGGTTACGGCCAGAACGAGTTCGTTCCCTGGCAGCTTGGCGCGATCACCTGACGGGGCGTCGCTCGCAGACTTAGCGCTTCTCAGCAGCAGCTGCGCGCGGGGAATCAGTCGGGGGCGACCGCCACACGTACCTGCTTCAATGCCTGGAACGGTTCCAACTGCTCGGCCGTGGCCGCCGCATCGGTAATCAACGTCCATGCGCGGTCGAGCGGCGTCCAGTGCTGCTGCTGTGCCCGGCCCAGCTTGGTAGCGTCGGCCAGCACAAAGATATCGGCCGCCTGGCGGACGATGCACTCCTTCAGGTAGGCCTGCTCCGCGCTGGCTTCGCACAGCCCCACGCCTGCAACCACGCCGTCCGCGCCAAGGAACGCCTTGTCGACGCTGATGCGCGACAGCGTTACCTGGGCCAGCGGACCGAAGGTGCCCATGCTGGAGGGGCGCACGTCGCCGCCGATCAGCGTCACGCGGATGCCGGGCAGGCCGGTGAGCGCGGTGACGGCCAGCAGGTTGGTGGTATAGACATGGAGGTCCTCGCGCGCCCCCAGCTGCCGAGCCAGCGCGGCGGCCGTGGTGCCGCTATCGAGCAGCACGGCGTCCCCGTCCTGCACGAAGCTCGCCGCCAGGCGGGCAATGGCTTCCTTCTGCTCACGCTGCAGCGACTTGCGCTCCTCAAGCGAAGCCTCGGGCTCGTGGCCGCCCACCTGCATCAGCGCGGCGGCGCCGCCATAGGTCCGCACAATGCGACCCTCGCGAGCCAATGCGGTCAGATCGCGGCGCACCGTGGCCACGGATACCCCGAGGCTGCCGGTCAACTGTTCGACATTGGCGACCTCGCCCGAGAGCACGAGTTCGAGAATGGCGCGGCGGCGGTCGGCGGCTTTCATGGCAGGCGAAATGAAAATGGGGGATCCTCAACGATCCCCGATCTTACAGGAGCCGGCAGCCCCGGCGTGCGCCGATGGCTCAGGCGCGGCGCGTGGCCAGCTCAGCGCCCTGGCGCAGCGCCTCCAGCAGGCTGCGTTCGTCGGCGATCCCCTTGCCGGCGATGTCGAAGGCGGTGCCGTGATCAACCGACGTGCGGATGACCGGCAGGCCCACCGTGATGTTGACGCCGGCCTCCAGGCCGAGCACCTTGACCGGCCCATGGCCCTGGTCGTGGTACATCGCCACCACCAGATCGAAGTCCCCGCGGCCGGCGCGATAGAACAGCGTGTCGGCGGGCAGCGGACCTTCCACGTCCCAGCCGCGCGCGCGCAAGGCCTCGACCGCCGGGATGATTTTTTCCGCCTCCTCGCCGTGGCCGAACAGGCCGTTCTCGCCGGCGTGCGGATTGATGCCGCACACGCCGATGCGCGGCGATGCAATGCCAGCGCGCTGCAGCGTCTGATGGCCGCGCTCAATGGTGCGCTGGACCAGCCCCGGCTCGATCTTGCGGATGGCGTCGAGCAGGCCGATGTGCGTGGTGACGTGGATCACGCGCAGCTTCGGCGCCACCAGCATCATCGACACCTCCGGGGTGCCGGTCAGGTACGCCAGCATTTCCGTGTGGCCGGGAAACTTGTGACCCCCCGCGTGCAGGGCTTCCTTGTTCAGCGGCGCTGTGCAGATCGCATCGATCTTCTCGTCGCGGGTCAGCGCCACCGCGCGCTCGATGTAGCGGAAGGCGGCATCACCGGCGACGGCGGACAGCTTCCCGAAGGGCAGGCCTTCCGGGATCAGGCCCAGGTCGATGCAGTCGATGGTGCCGGACTGGAAGCGCGCTTCCTCCGGGGCCTGGATGGCGCGCAGCTTGAGCGGGGAGCCGACGAGCCGGCCGGCCACTTCCAGCCGGCGCGCGTCGCCGATGACGAGCGGGCGGCATTGCGCACGAACGCTGTCATGCGCGAGGCTCTTGACAACGACTTCGGGGCCGATGCCTGTGGCATCGCCCATGGTGATACCGATGACGGGGAGGTAGTCGCTCATTGATGTGTCTCTTGTCGAGTGTGGCGCGGCGCGCCGTCAGGCTGACGGCGCGCGGGATTCAGTCATAGCCTGCCAGGCATGCCACAGGGCGGCCTCGGAGCCGAATGCGCCGGCCTTGGTAGCAACGCGGCGCGCGGGCAGGCCGGGCAGCGCAGGGGTGTCGGACAACGGCACACCGGGCTCGACTTCGCGCCGCAGCATCAGGGCGCCGATGCCGGCCGCCGAGAGCATGGCCCGGGCCGTCTCGCCGCCGGTGGCGATCAGGCCGCGCGTATGCTGGAAGCCGGGCAGGGACAATTGCGCCAGCGCGGCGCTCAGGCGCGGCCCTTCGCCCGGGTCGAACGCGTCGTCGCGACCAATGCTGACCAGCAGGTCGCGGCCAGCCCGCAGGCATCCGGTGATCGATTGCTGCGCGGCGTCCCAGTCAGCGTGGCCCGCGCCTTCACGCAAGATCCGCGGCGGAACCACCAGCGACTGCATCCCGGTGCGTTCGCGCAGGCAAGCGGCCTGTCGCCCGGAGATGCCCGAGAGGCTGCCGACCAGCGTCAAGACCGGGCCGCCCTCAGGGGCAGGCAGCGGCTGCGGCGCACCGCCCTCGAACAGGCATGGTGCAGCCAGCGCACGAGCCAGGCCGCCCGAGCCGACCCAGAATGCGGGGACGTCGAGCTGCGCCGTGGCCGCGGCGAGCGCCGCCAGGTCTTGCTCCGTCTGAGCATCGCAGACTACCGCCCGCACACCTTCGCGCGCCAGTCCGGCGATGGTTAGCCGCAGGGTCGCGTCACCCGCACGCACCGTGTCCAGCGGCAACAGGGTCGCCCGCAGCCCCCGCGCGGCCAGCAGCGCGACAAGGTCGGCACGTCCGGTAAGCGCTTCCAGGCGCCAGATGTCGGAGTCTTCCAGCGGCTGGCCGTTCACGAACATGCAGCCGCCGGCCGTGGTGCGGCCAGTGGCCGGAAAGGCCGGCGCGACGATGGCAAGGCCGGCCAGCGGCGCCAGCGCCGCGGTTTCGGCAGCCCAGTTGCCTCGCAACGTGGAATCGATCTTCTTGTACAGCCGCCGGCTGGCGCCCTGGCCGCGATGCCAGGCTTCGAGATTGCGCGCCGCCGCCTCCTGGGGCGCCATGCGGCGGCTGTCGACGTCGCAAGCCACTACGTCGGCCTGCGACAGGTCCGCGCCCGCAGGCGCCGCCTCCAGCGTTACGACGGTCCGGGCGCCAGACATGGCGTAGCCGATCGCGCAGTCTGCAGCGCCTGACAGGTCGTCGGCGATGATAAGCCAGCTCATGCGGCGGTCCTCACCAACGCCTCGGCCTCCTTGCCCGCCACGCGGCGGGCAATCCAGGCGGTCACCAATGGCGTCAGTACGGCGGTGACCACCACGCAGGCGGCCACCAGGATCGTGGCGCTCTTGGCCGATTCTGCGTAGACCGGATTAGCCGCCGCTACCAGCGTCGGCACGGCGGCGGCATTGCCGGCGGTGCTGGCGGCCGCGACACCTGCCACACCCGTGCCGCCGGTGAGGCGGTCAGCGAAGTACAGCGCGCAGCCGGTGACGGCCACCACGGCAACACCAAGGCCGAGGCCCAGCATGCCCGCCTGCCAGACCTTGTGCAGGTCCAGGCCTGCGCCCAGCGCCAGTGCGAAAAAGGGAATCATGACCGGCACGGCCTTACCCAGGAAATCGCGCATCTCCCGATCCAGGTTGCCCAGCAACATGCCAAGCATGAGCGGAAGGATGCTGCCGACCATCGTCGGCCATGGGAACGCGGACAAACCCGCCACGCCCAGCGTCACCATCGTCAGGAACGGGCCGGACTCGAGCGACATGATGCTGTAGGCGCCCACGTCTTCAGGCTTGCCGTACTGGCCCATCAGCGCCATGTACAGGCCGCCGTTGGTGTCGTTCATCGCGGCCACCACGGCAAGCGTCGACAAGCCGGCAAACATCCCGGCACTGATCGGCGCCTCGCCCAGGAAGTGCCCCATGATCACGCCCAACACCATTGCCGTGCCGACCTTGGTGCCGAACAACACGCCGCCCTTCTTGAGAATGTAAGGCGTGGCTTTGATGTTGATGCTTGCCCCCATGCAGACATAGAACACCGCGAGGATGGGCAGGGCACCGGTAAAAAGCGCGCCGGTAAACGATCCAAAAAACTTCGGCCCATCCGGCGCGAACGTGGCAACGAGCGAACCGATCAGCAGCGGCACGATCATCATGCCGCCGGGCACGCGCTCGATGGCGCGTTTGATAGAAATCTGCATGGTTGTCTCCTGCCGCTGAGGATGCGGCCTTGTATGTTTCGAGCAAACATTTGATCGAATCGATCAAATGTCATCAGAGTGTAGTGCAGCTGACTGAATTTGACTAGTTCAATCATTTATTTGATCGAAAGGATCACATCGAGACAGAATACTGGCAGGTAGCGGGTTCAGAAAAGGCACCGCAGGTCACTCCATTGTGTCCTGCGACATGCCGAGCACCGGCCCTCTGCGTCGTCTATCCGCGATAGCGCCGCGTCTGGCACGAGGTGCTGCAACACTGGCGCCGTGAGGGGCGAGATGCGTGGATCCGTGACACGCCCCTCGCTGAGCCGTTTGAGCTGGAATTTGACGACGGCCATTGGCCAGGGAGCCCGGCATCTTGTTCCTCCAGGTGATCGACCGCAGCGCGGGCGCACTGATCGACGAGATCAACGGCAACAGGGAAGGTGAAGATTGCGAGGACAAGGCCAGGCGGGTCCTAAAGCGATTGAATCAGGATGACAACAGCGCCCGGGCTGGTCTCCCTGGCCGTAGGACGAGGACGTCAAGAAAAGGAATTCCTCTGTAACGAGGCGTCAGGTTCGCCTATGCTGTCCAATGCGGCAGATGCAAAATCCGCACAGGTCCGACGGATCTGAAAACAAGAAGGGGGAAGTCCCCGGAACGGAAAGCGCCATCCGGATTGCGCTTTCCGTGCGCTTGCTTGGCCGAGTCACGGGGTGGTGACCCATCGCACACGAGGCATATTGCCAGCTCGTGGGCGGGATTCTCCGTTGACGACAACATGACAGACGCTTTCCTGTTCAGTAAGCCGTTCACGTTTCTCGCCTGCGCCGGCATGTCGGAAGTCAGGGAAGGGGTTGATGTACTGGAAGCCCTCCCCGGCCACTTGTTCTGGCTCGAGAACGAGGACTATATCCGCCGGGTCTTCGTGCCCGATTTCCTGGAACAGAGCCGCGCCGCCCTTGAGGCGGTGATGCCGGACGGGCCAGCGCTGATCGATGCGATGGCCGACGAGATCCGGCACAGCTCCCGCCTGCTGCCGGATCTGCAGCGCCTCTCTCCGGAGGTGGCCGCTGCCGCCCACTCGTACTGCTATTGGCGCTACAGCGCAGACGTGGTCGGGCGCGCGCAGGGAATTCCGCGCAGCGCCATCGAGCGCCAGTTCGACCGGGCCGCGCGGCCTCGGGACGGCGCGCACAAGCTGCAATGGATCTGCCCGTGCTGCGACGGACTGGCGCACTATCAGGTCGACGGGCTGCTGGCCTCGCAGCGGCCGGCACGGCAAGGCGGTTTTTCACTCGAATGCGCACACTGCGGACACCAGGAACGGCTGTACGCCGGTTTCCTGCATGCGGGCCGGCTGGAATGCCGCTGCGCGCATTGCACGGGGTTTATCAGGACGCTGGCCGGCCAGCTGGCCAGGCCTGCGCGCAGGCTGTGCGCGGCGCTGGAGGACTATGCATGGATGCATGCCGTGGATACCGCGGCAGAAATCCGCGAACTCTGGGAAACGTCATTGCAGATGCTGGCAAGCGGTGCCAGGCCGTCAGACAACGCGATGGCATTCGCCCTGGCCATCCAGTCAGGCGAGGCGCGCCCGATCCCGGAGATCCTCAGCCAGATCGACCCGACCCTCGAAGGCCGGTTCGACAAGAATCCAAGGGCCTGGGTACTGCTGTGCGAGCTGCTGCGCGAAGGCGTGCTGGACGCCGACTGCGCAATCTATGACCACGACGGCCGCCAGCACGTGGCACTTGAGCTAGCCCTGCTCGAAGACGACCAGGCGGCCGACAGCGCCACTGCGCAGGACAGCCTGGCTACCTTGCTGAAGGGCTACCAGCCACCGGAGCGTGATGCCTTCATCAACTGGCTGAAGGCGCTGAAGCGCTTGCGGCTTTGCACCGCCAGGTTCAATGCCGCCGTGGACGTTGCCTGGAAGCCCAACCTGGAGCATTGCCGCATCCTGACCGCGCGATGGTCTGACGGCCAGGCAGCGCCCGCCGTGCAAGCCAGCGCCGCGTGGCTGCCCCCCGCGCCGCGCCCGCGCCGCCCGGAACGGCCGGTGTACCTGGACGCAGAGCTGGAGGCGGTGCAGTTGCTGAAGTCGCTGGGCTATATCGTCCTCAGTCCTGAGGAGATTCGCTCGCAACGAGATCCCATCGAGGATATGTCGTGAACCGGAAAGCGCAGTCCCAGGGTGTCGGGAATTTTGTCCGCACTCCGATCATCTGCGGAACGTAGTTCGACTGCCTGAGCCGCGAATGTGTGTGGTTGCCAACCATCGCCTCCTGCCGGCGCCGCACGCTGCCTTGGCGGCAAAAAGTGCGCTTGCTAGACTGTCTTACGCATGCCTGGGCGGGCCTGCGGCAGCACAGCGTCCACCCGCCATGGGCCGCGCAATCAGGCAGGGAGAAGCCAATGAGCAACGACGACAAGCCTGGCGGCACATTGACGCGGCGCGATTTCCTCCTGACTACCGGGATTGGGGCCATGGCCCTGGGTCTTGGCGCAGGCGCGGATGCCAAGGATGCGCCAGCCGGGGCAAGCGACGCGGCCCAGGCCGCTGGGAGCCTGCCTTCGGGACCGTACAACATCCTGTTCATCCTTGTTGACCAGGAGCGCTACTTCCGACCTGGCGAGTTGCCCAGGGGCTATGGCCTGCCTGCACATGAACGCTTGATGAAGCGCGGTACGACCTTTGTCAATCACCGCATAAATTCATGTGTTTGCACCCCGTCCCGCTCAGTTCTGTACACGGGCCAGCACATCCAGCACACCCGGATGTTCGACAACACGAACTTCCCGTGGATTAGCAGCATGTCAACAGAAATACGGACGCTCGGTGACATGCTGCGTGACGCCGGCTATTACACCGCCTACAAGGGCAAGTGGCACCTCACCAAGGAATTCGAAACCGTCAACAAGCTTGGCACGCCAACCAAGATCTTCACTCAGGAAATGGAAGCCTATGGCTTTTCCGACTACATCGGAATCGGCGACATTATTGCCCACACCAGCGGTGGGTACCTGCACGACGGGGTGATTGCAGCAATGGGTGTGAGCTGGCTGCGCGGGAAAGGGAGCGAGCTCGCGGCACAGGGAAAGCCATGGTTCCTGGCCGTCAACCTCGTCAACCCGCACGACGTGATGTTCTACGACACCGACGCGCCCGGCACCGAGGTTCAGGCAATGCGCGGCCTCGCACATGTCGCGCGCGACCCGGCCGACCCGCTATACGGCAAGCAGTGGCAATTCATGCTGCCGGCAAGCCGGAAACAGGCGCTTGACGCGCCGGGGCGCCCTGCGGCACACCGCGATTTCCTGCGCTCGCACGACGCCCTGGTCGGAGCCATTCCAAATGAAGACGCGCGCTGGCACCGGCGGCACAACTATTACCTGAACTGCATGCGCGATGTCGACCGGAATATCGCTGCCGTATTGGCCGCGCTCGATGCTGCAGGACTTTCCGACAAGACCATCGTAGTCCTGACATCGGATCACGGTGACATGGACGGTGCCCACCAGCTCCATGCAAAAGGCGCTGTCTCCTATCGGGAGCAGAACAACGTGCCGTTGGTCATTGCCCATCCCGCCTATCACGGTGGCAAGCAGTGTCGCGCCGTCACCTCGCATCTGGACATCGCGCCCACCCTGGTTGCATTGACTGGCGTCGCGACTGACAAGCGCGCAGCCATCGTCAAGGGATTACCGGGAAAGGATTTTTCCCGCTTGCTCGCAAAGCCTGGGGCAGCCGAAGCAAACGCCATTCGCGATGGCGCGCTGTTTTGCTACAACATGCTGGCCTACCTGGATGGCGATTTTCTTTTCAAGGCTGTTGCCCATCTGCAGGGCGGTGGCAAGCCCGACCAGCTCAAGCAGGCCGGTATCCGCCCGGACCTGATGAAGCGCGGCGCAGTGCGTTCGATCTACGATGGACGCTACAGCTTTGCACGGTATTTTTCCCCCAGGCAGCATAACAAGCCGACGACCCTGGAGGAGCTCTACCGGTTCAACGACGTTGAGTTGTACGATCTGCAGACCGATCCATTCGAGATGAACAACCTGGCGGCAGGCGAAAAGCAACGGGAACTACTAGTCGCCATGAACGAAAAGCTGAATCAGCTGATTGATGCCGAGGTTGGCGAGGACCGTGGCCAGATGCTGCCCGGTGGCATTGACGCAGGATGGGAAGTCAGTGCGGAAACGATGGCGGGAGCCTGACCGCACCGGCCCAGACAGCTTAGGCTGCCCGATGGGGCGGCATTGGCTGGCCGCTAGCGCTGTTCGGCCAGGTAGATCCTGGTGAGGCCTTTCGCAATGGCCTCGACGATCTGCTCGCGCCGCAAGGCAATATGCGAAGTCAGGCATTTTTCCCCCTTCTCCCAGTCGTGGGCCTGCAAGGCGTGAACGATTTCAGCGTGTTCGCTCTGGGTGGAATCGCGCCCGATATTCTCCATGTCGATCCAGCGGATAAACCGGATGCGTTCGTTCAGGCTGACCAGCATCCGCTTGAGTTCGGCGTTGCCCGCCATGGCGGCGATGCGCAGGTGAAAACCTTCGTCCAGTTCCACCAGTTGCGGGATCGGGGTATTTGCGGGCACCGACTTGCTGTGCTCGAGGTATCGCGCAAGCTCCTCGATGCTCTCGGCCGAGGCCCGCTCGAACGCCAGGCGCAGGCAATCGCGCTCGATCGTTACGCGTGCTTCGTATAGGTCCAGCATTTCCTGGATATCGAGCGGCCGGCGCACATAGCCGCGGCTGGACTCCACCAGGAAGCCCTCGGTGGCAAGGCGGGTCAGCGCTTCGCGCACTGGCGTCCTGCTCACGCCGAGGCGTTCCGCCAGTTCGATCTCATTGAGTCGTTCGCCCGGCTTGAGCTCGTAGGAAATCGCCATCTCGCGCAATCGACTGATGACATCGGATCCCCGTTTGCGCCTGACAGCGGAGATCAGCGGCTTCATGCCGTTGGTTGCTTGCATAGATATTCCTCGTTGGCCGCGATCATACCCGACGCTGCCGAGCCTTCAGGTGACGCATCCATCCCTTCAGGTTTAAGTATACTTAATTGTATCCTGCAGTGTATTCTTATCTCGCCTGCTCGACACTGACTTGGAGACTCCTGGAATGACGAAGATGAACGGCGCTGAAGCCATGGTCCGAATGCTTCAACTGAATGGTGTAAAGCACGTCTTCGGGCTGTGCGGCGATACCAGCCTGCCCTTCTATGACGCCATGGCCCGCCTCGACCATGGGATTGACCACATCCTGACGCGCGATGAGCGCAGCGCCGGCTACATGGCTGACGCCTATGCCCGCGTAACCGGCAAGGTTGGCGTATGCGAGGGGCCCAGTGGGGGCGGAGCCACCTACTTGCTGCCGGGTCTGGTCGAGGCCAATGAGTCTTCAGTGGCTGTGCTTGGGATTACCTCGGACGTATCGGTCGGCTCGCGCGGCAAGTACCCCCTGACCGAACTCGACCAGGAAGCGCTGTACCGCCCCCTCACCAAGTGGAATACCACGATCGACCGCGCCGACCAGATCCCGGGCGCGGTGCGCGGCGCCTTCCGCGCCATGACCACCGGCAAGCCCGGATCCGCGCACCTGTGTTTGCCATACGACGTGCAGAAGCATGAGGTGGATGCTGCCGAGGTATGGGCGCAGCCTGGCCACGACCGCTTCCCTGCCATGCGCTATGCGCCGGACCCGGCCGAGATCGAACGGGCAGCGCAGCGGCTGGTCGCAGCGCGCCTGCCGGTCATCATCTGCGGCGGTGGCGTGGTCATCTCTGGCGCCTGCGCAGAACTGGAAGCGCTGGCCGGCATGCTGAATGCCCCGGTCTGCACCACCGTCAGCGGGCAAGGCAGCCTGGCCGACACCCATCCGCTGAATACCGGCGTGGTCGGTGCCAATGGCGGCATCATGGCCACGCGCGAGATCGTCGCCAAGGCCGATGCCGTGCTGTTCATCGGTTGCCGCGCCGGCTCGACCACCACCGAGCATTGGCGCTTCCCGTCGCGGGACATCGCAATCCTGCATCTCGATGCGGATCCGATGGTGATTGCCGCGAACTACCGCACTGACGTCGCCATGGTTGGCGATGCCCTGCTCGCCCTGAAGGCGCTCAACGCCGCCGTGAGCGACCGCCTGCCCCACCGCCCGCCCGACGCCGCCGACGGCGCCGCGCTGGCCGGTGCCGCGCGTGCCGCCAAGCTTGCCGCCTTCGCACCGCTGGCAGCCTCGCTCGATGTGCCGATCAAGCCGGAACGCGTGGTGGATGCGCTCAACCGGCTGCTGCCGGATGACGCCATCGTGGTGGCCGACCCCGGCACGCCCTGCCCGTATTTCTCCGCGTATTACAACGCCAGCAAGCCTGGGCGCCATTTCATCACCAACCGGGCCCACGGCGCCCTTGGCTTCTCGATGTCGGCCGGGATCGGCGCGGCCGTTGGGCGCCCGCGTGCGACCGTGGTATCGGTCATGGGCGACGGCAGCTTCGGCTTTACCTGCGGCGAGATGGAAACGCTGACGCGACGCAAGACTCCGCTGAAGATGATCGTGTTCTCGAATGCCGTCTACGGCTGGATCAAGGCAAGCCAGAAGGCCGGCTACGAACAACGCTACTTCTCGGTCGATTTCAGCCGCACGGACCACGCGCGCGTTGCCGAGGCGTTCGGCATCAAGGCCTGGCGCGTGGAAGACCCGGGACAGCTCGATGCCGCGATTCGCGCGGCGCTGGAGCATGATGGTCCGGCGCTGGTCGACGTGATTTCACAAGAACTGCAGGACACCGCCGCACCCGTGAGCCAGTGGATGGGCTGACATCCAGGCCATGTCCAGAACGCTTATCTGATCCGAACCAAAGCTCAACGATGGGAGAGGTATCTATGTCTAGCCGACTTGCGGCACCAGGCCGCCAGAAAGCGCTTGGTGCCGGCATGGTGGCCCTTGCCTGCCTGCTGCTGCCGCTGACAACGGCAGCAGCAGGGCCTGACAATGCCACGCCACTGAAGCTGGTGGTCACCTTCCCGCCCGGCGGCAGCACCGACATTGCCGCACGCATCATCCAGCCGAAACTGGCGGAGGCGGCCGGGCGGCCCGTGGTCATCGAAAACCGGCCCGGCGCAGCCAGCCAGGTCGCTACCCAGTACGTGGCTCGATCCGCGCCGGACGGCAATACCCTGCTGGTCGCCTTCGATACGCATGCGATCAACCCCGTGGCGAAGTCCAGGCTCCCCTATGACACGTTCAAGGACTTCACTGGCGTCACGTTTGCCGTGCGCTTCCCGCTCGTGATCGGCGCATCGCCCACCGTTCCTGGCAAGGACCTGCGCAGCTTCCTCGACGCTGCGCGGCGTGAGCCGTCCAAATACAGCTACGCCTCCACCGGGCTTGGCTCGATGAACCATCTTGTGGCCGAGGACCTGAAGCGGCAGGCTCGGGTCGAGTTGATGCACGTGCCGTACGCCGGCGGGGGTCCCGCGGTCCAGGCAGTGCTGGGCAATGTGTCCAGCATCACGCTGCTGAGCTATGCGGCCCTGAAGGGCCAGATCTCTGCCAACAAGATCAAGCCGCTGGCCGTGACGGGCGCGCGCCGCCTGCCCGACCTGCCCGATGTTCCAACCGTCATCGAGTCCGGGTTCCCGGACTTCGAGGCCTACTCGTGGATCGGCATCTTCGCACCGGCAGCCACCCCACCTGCGGTCGTCAGGAAACTGACGGAAGATTTCCAGACCGCATTGTCGGACCCGGAAACCAAACGAAAGCTGACCGCGGCCGGCTTCGAGGTCATGGCCACCGATGGTCCCACCGTAGACCGCTATGCGCGCGAGCAATACGAGCGCTGGCACAGCTTCGTCAAGAAGACCGGGCTGAAGCTGGAAGACTGAGGCGGGGCCGAACGCATCGTATTCGGAGGTGTCGCGGACCGGGCCTCGGGGAATCACCTCGAAACTTTGGCCCGGCCTGCGGTTCTAATTTTGTATGGTGAGCAAATTGTCTGCCAATCGGCGCCCCGTCTGGTTCTGGCTTGCAGTCGGCGCCGCGACGGTGCTGATTGGCCTGGTCGTCCTGTCGCCTCCGTTCAAGGCCTTCGTCGACCAGGCCATCGATTGGGCGCGGGCGACGATGGAACAGCACCCCGCGGCAGGCGCGCTGGTCTTCTTCCTGTTCTCGGCCGTGTCTGCCATGCTCGCCTTCGCCTCGAGCGTGGTCCTGGTGCCGCCGGCCACCGAGGTGTGGGGCAAGCCGCTCACCATTGTTCTGCTCTGGGGCGGCTGGCTGCTGGGCGCTGTGGCCGCCTTCGGCATCGGCCGCCTGGCTTATCCATTGCTCGCCCGTAGCGGTTACGAGGACAAGCTCGCGAAGTACCAGGACTACGTGTCGCAGCGCATGAAATTCTGGGCGGTGCTGCTGTTCTGTATCGCGGTTCCGTCGGAAATTCCCGGTTATCTGTTCGGCTCCATGCATTACCCCTTCCGGAAATTCCTGGCCGCGATGGCCATCGCCGAAGCGGGCTATGCGTTGGGTATCGTCGTCGCCGGGGAAAGCCTGGCAATCGACCGGCCCTTACCTTTCTTTGTCGCCATCGGCATCCTGGCGGTTGTCGCGGTGCTGGCGGGCCTGGTGCTGCGTGCGGTCAGGAAGCACAGGTCTGGCGGCCTGCAACGGCGCTGAACGGGGCCGCCAGGGATCTGCGGGAGACGAATTTCGCCCCCACGGCTCAACCGACGTTTGTGCCGAATCGGTCATTCCAGGCCGTTTCCGACGCTACTTGGAACCGCTGACAACTAGCCTAAGATAAATTCTCAAGAGTGCATTTCCGGGGCTTGCTCAGTTGCTTCAGGGGGAGACATGCGACTAGCTGACTTCATCTTGCGGAATACAGGGCGCATTGTGGCGGTATGGGAGGAGTTTGCGACCACCCTGCTGCCTGCCGCAAGAAGCATGGACTCCCTCGCGCTGCGTGACCACGCACCGCAGATCCTGCAAGCCGTGGCGAAGGATTTGTTGACCCCGCAAACGAGGGAAGCTCAACGCAAAAAATCAATGGGGCAGGCCCCCAGGCTACTCGGTGCGCCGGAGACCGCCGCACAATCACACGCCCTCATGCGCGCGCGCGGTGGCTTCAACATCAATCAACTGGTCGCTGAATACCGGGCGCTGCGCGCCAGCGTGCTGCGTTTGTGGATTGACGAATGTCAGCCGGCCGCCCCGGATCTGGACGAAGTAATGCGGTTCAACGAGGCTATCGATCAGGCAGTCGCGGAATCCGTGGATTTTTTCCATTCGGAGGTAGAGCAGGCTCGCGACCTGTTGCTCGGCATGGTTGGGCACGATATGCGCAGCCCACTGCAGACCATCCAGACGACCGCCACATATCTGGCGGCGCTGAACGCTGGGGAGAAGGTATCGGAAGCTGCAGCCCGGCTGATTCGAAGTGGTTCCCGCATGAATTCTCTTCTGAATGATCTGTGCGATTTCAACCGAACGAAACTCGGCTTGGGTATCAACATCACGCCTGAAGACGTCGATCTGGCTGACTTGGTTGCCGATACCGTGGACCAGTTGCGTGCGGCGTATCCGGCCCGCCGCATCGATCTTGAGGTGAAGGGCAACGTGCAGGGTATTTGGGACGGTCCGCGCCTGCAGCAACTGCTTTCTAATCTGGTGCTCAATGCGATAAGGTACGGCGCGCCGGACGAGCCGGTCCGCGTTGTAGTCACCGGCCATGACGCGGAAGTCCGTCTCGAGGTCAGGAACAGTGGTCCCGCCATTGACCCGCTGTCGCTGCAGCGCCTTTTTGACCCGCTAAGGAGAGGCCCGGATCAGGAGCACAAAAACGCGGACGGCCTCGGACTCGGGCTGTATATAGTGAGCGAGATTACCAAGGCCCATCAGGGATCGATCGAGGCGCGCTCCGACCAGACAGGGACCGCGTTTGACGTGCGTCTGCCGCGTCGCAGGTAACGGGCGCGCGCAGCCTGTTCTCTGTCGCCGACAGCTGGAATTACCGCTTCACGAACTCCCGTTCACCACCTCACCCCTGCTTTCCCGCCTGAAGCGCGTCGGCGCATGCCCGGTCCAGCGCTGGAACGCCCGGCGAAACGCTTCCTCGCTGGCAAAGCCAAGCTGCTCCGCGATTCTTCCTACCGGCCAGTTGGTCGTGCACAGGCATTGTTCCGCGTATTCCTGCAGGCTGTGTTCGCGCAGTACCCGGTAGCTGCTGCCGTCGGCAGCGAGACGGCGGCGCAGGGTCGGCTCGCTCACGTCAAAGCGCATGGCCAGTTCAGCCAGCGTCGGCAGCCGCGCGCCATGCACCAGCGCTGCATGCAGGATGCCATGCACCTGCTGGCTCAGTGATACGACCTCGACCGGCGCACCGATCAGCCGGTAAGGAAAGTCTTCCAGGAACGCATCGAGCTCCGCGGCCTGGCGCACGACCGGCCGGTCGAGCAGGGCCTCATCGAATTCGAATCCGTAGGTCTGGGCCCCGGACGTGACCGCGGCATGGAACAAGCCCAGGAAAGGCATGGCGTCCTCGCGCCGGGGATGCGCCAGGTAGACGTGGGTCGGGCGCAGCGGCTGGCCGACCAGCCAGCCGAACAGCAGCATATAGAAGAAGAGCCCGGTCAGGTCCACCAGGCAAGCCGCGGAGGAGTTCGCACGCCGCAGCGAATCCATGCGGAACACCGCCTGCCCTGCGCTTTGCCCGAGGCTGAGCGCACCGGCTCGCGGATACAGCATCGCGCAGAAGTCGGCAGCGCAGCGGATCGCCTCCCTCAGCGTCTGGCTGCTCAAGACGCAACGGCACAGCAAGTCCACTTCCTGCTTGCGCATGGGGGGATGGCCGTTGCCTTTGGCGACCAGGGCTTCCAGCCGCTCGATCGCGGCGCGATAGAGCGCGGTGAACCTGGCGGGCGGCGCATGCCCGGATGCGCCGGCGGCAGGTGGAACCTCGACGCCCTGCCGCTTCAGTTCGTCCAGCAGGCGCTGCACCATGCCGTGCGGAACAGGTACGGGATTCCCCGGTATGTGGGCATTCATGGTCGCTGGTCGTGATTGCTTCGGTAGCGATGGTTGATCGTTCGGGTGGGGATCCGGTGCGACCTGGCCTCCCATAATCATCCCGGCACTTCCACCCGCGCGACAGCTTGCGCACGGCCTGGGCGATGGAGGTTGCCATGCGATGAACACCATGCCTATACGGGACAACCCAATGACCGCGCTTCCCTCCCGCAAACCCGCGGCTCCGGCATCGCAGCCCTGCTGCCCTGCCTGCGCCGCGTGAGACACACAATGATCCACATCCTCGATGAAATCGTGCTCGCGCCCGGGCACCTGCCCACTGTGCTGAGCCTGCTGGAAAGTCAGTACTTGCCTGGCAGCGCCGCCAGGGGCCTGGCACTGCTGCAGCGCTGGGTGTCGCCGCCCGTGGCGCTGGAAGATGCACCCAATACGCTGTGGCTGCTGTGGCAAGTGGCGGATGCGCCGGCTTACTACGCCATGCGCGCAAGCATCGATGCTCCGGCCCTAGCCTTCTGGTCGACAGTCGGCACGCTGTGTGAAGCCCGCCGCCGCCATGTGATGGCCGAGGCGACAGCTGCGCTGCCCCGGCGCAAGGAGCATGGCGATGCGGCTTGAGACAGCACAGGTGCGATTGCACGCCGGCTTCAGCGCCGGGACGTGCACACAGGAGCAAGCCTTGCTTGCCCGCGTTAAAACACTGCCGGGCCTGCGCCATGTGGCGATTGGCCGGAACCTGGCGGGAAGCTGGGGCGCTGGCGACTACACGCTCGATCTGCGATTCGGCGCGACTGCATCCGGCTCGCCCGGTCACGGCACCGGCCTGGCTGCCGCGCTGGACGGCATGGCAGAGGTGGATAGCGTCGCCTATCACCCGATCTCGGGCGGTCTGCGCGCCCCTCAGCTGCGCCACGGGATCTGGCGCACGCTGATGTTCCGGGTCCGGCCTGAAGCGCCGGACCGGCAGGTCCGCGCACTTGAGCAGGACCTGCTGCGGATGCCCGATTACATGCCCGGCATCCGCAACTGGCGCCTTGCCCGCGTCTTGTCGCCCGGCACCTGGACCCATGTCTGGCAGCAGGAGTTCGCCAGCGCGGACGACCTGCTGGGCGAATACCTGATGCACCCCTTTCATTGGGGCCGCGTCGACCGATGGTTCGACCCCGAGTTTCCCGAATGGACAGTCCAGGCGATCTCCCACGCCTTCTGCCCGCTCGCGACAAGCCTGATTGCCAACCACAACCGCACAGAGGAATACGCGCCATGACCGCACACGGAAAACTGACAGGAAAGATTGCGCTGGTGACCGGCGCCAGCCGCGGCATCGGCCGTGCCATCGCGCAGCGCTTCGCGGTGGAGGGCGCGCTGGTGGTTGCCACGGCACGGCGCGCAGGCGAGTCCGAGGACGAACCTGGCACGCTGGCCGAGACGGTTGGCCAGATCAGGCGGCAAGGGGGCAGTGCCATCGCGCTGGCGGCGGACCTCGAAGACCCGGCGCAGCGCGACAACCTGGTGGCGCGGGCGGCAAGCGCCGCGGGCGGTCTCGACATCCTGGTCAACAATGCCGGCATGGCGGAATACAGCGGCATCGAATCGATGCCGCTGGAAATCTTCGACAGGACGGTCGAGCACTACCTGCGCATCCCCTTCGTGCTCAGCCGCGCAGCGATCCCGCTGCTGCGCACGCGCGGCGCGGGATGGATCCTGAACCTGGGCTCCGTCACCGCCCTGTCGCCTGCTCGCCCGTATCAAGACTTTGACCGGGCTAGCGGGGTCACGGCCTACGCCGCGGTCAAGGCTGCCATCAACCGGTTCACAGAGGGCCTGGCGGCAGAACTGGAGGCCGACAATATCGCGGTCAATTCGGTAGCGCCAAGCACGGCGATCCTCACGCCAGGCAGCGAGCGCTATATCCCGGACGGCTATCCGACCGAGCCGGTGGAGTACCTGGTGGAAACGGCGCTTGCACTCTGCAGCGTGCCGGCCCGGCTGCGCACCGGCCACATCGCCCATAGCCTGCACTTCCCCCTGGCGCACGGGCTGGACGTCCATACGCTGGATGGCAAGGGCATGCTGCCGCCGCCCGTGATCCCGTCCTGGGCACATCCCGGCCTGAGCCACGACCTGTCCGCAAGCTAAGCCCATGGAGAAGAGCATGCGCGCTGTCGTCATTGATCGTACCGGCGGACCCGACGTACTCAGGCTTGGAAACCTCCCGACGCCGGAACCCGCTGCCGGCGAAGTCCTGCTCCGCGTGGCCTGTGCCGGCGTGAATCCCGCTGACTGGAAATGCCGTGAAGGCTATCTGAGCCACTTCATGCAGTACAGCTTCCCGTTCGTGATCGGCTTCGATGCCAGCGGCGTCGTGGCAGCGGTGGGAAGCGGCGTCAAGGATTTCGTCCCGGGACAGCGCGTGTTCGCGCAAACCGCGGTCGGCGCAGGCAAGTGGGGTTCCTATGCCGAATACGTCGCGGTCAGCCAGGATTGCGTGGTGCCGATTCCCGACAATCTGGGATTTGCCGAGGCCGCGGCCGTCCCGACCCCGGCGCTGGCCGCCTGGACGGGACTCTTCGACGAAGGCGGACTCAAGCCAGTGCAGACGGTGCTGGTTCATGGCGGTGCCGGCGCGGTCGGCACGTTTGCCGTGCAACTGGCAAAAGCAGCCGGGGCAACCGTCGCAGCCACCTGCAGCGCGGCACGCCGCGACGAACTGATGGCGCTCGGCTGCGACCTGGCAATCGACTACCGTGGCGGCGACATCGCTGCCGCGATGCAGGCATGGGCGCCGGCTGGCGTCGACCTGGTACTGGACGCCGTTGGCTGCGGCACCCTGCCGAACGGCATGGACCTGCTCAGGCCCGGCGGCATCCTTGTCGCCATCCTGACGCTGGTCAGCGGCGACAACGGCCCGGATCCTGCCGCAGCCGCGCAGCGCGGCGTCCGCACCGCGGTGGCGTTCAGCAAGATGCCCAGCGGCGCGCGGCTGCGCGAGATCGCGGCGCTGCTCGACAGCGGGCGCCTGCGACCGCCCCGCATCGAATGCCTGCCGCTGGAACACGCGGGGCGCGCACTCGATCTGGTCCAGTCGGGCAAGGCGGCAAGCAAGCTGGTGCTGCGTATCGCCGAGCCAGCCAATGCACACGACCTGGTCGCTGGCTTCCAGTCAGGCAGGCCGACCGAAAAATAAGTTGGATACTGCTTGCTTGATCAAACAGCGCGGTCGCACGCACTCACGGTTCCTGGACACGTTCGCGCGACTGCGGTAATTCCGGCAACGGAGGTGCCTTGGAACGTTGCCCACGTGTTGCCAGCCAACAGAGGATCGACCCCGCACATACCATGGATGCGCCCTTCCAGAAGGCGATCGACAGGGGTGTACGCAAGAGCATGGCCGCCAGGGCGGCGGAAAGTACCGGAATGAAGTAGGAAGCGCCGGCAAGGACGGTGACATTGCCATGCAGGATGCCAACATTCCAGGCCGCATAGCCGAATCCCATCGCAGAGGCGGCCAACGCAAGATAAATCACTGCCTGATAGCTGAATTCCATCGACCCGCTCTCTGTGGCGAAATACTTGATCCACAACGCCAGCGCTGTCAGCATGAAGAACAGCGTGATGCCATTCCTGCCTTCGGCAATCCGGTTGGTCACAGTGCAATACGCCGCCCAGATCAGGGCACCAAGGAAGGCCAGCCCATAGCTGAGCGGATTGTCCTGGATGTTCTCCGCCATCCCGGCGAAGTCCAGGCCCTGATCCCCGCCAAGCACCCAGCAGATCCCGAGAATGGCGATCAGGAAGCCGGGAATGATCAGCAAGTTGGCCTTCTGCTTGTTGAATGCGATGGCACACAGCATGGTGAAGCTCGGCCACAAGTAGTTGACCATCCCCACCTCAATGGCTTGCCTGCTGCTGTTGGCGTAGCCAATGGACAAGGAAAGACACAGCTCGTACGAAACGAACAGAATGCTTCCCCAAACCAGATAGCGCCGGGGAAAATCCTGCATTCTGACGAAACCGACTGTCAGCAAGAGCAGGGCCGAGGCGACGGTATAGATCATTGCCGCCCCACCGGTTGCCCCAAGGTTTTCGCTGACACCGCGAATCAGGCCGACAATCGAGCTCCATAACAGAATCGCGATGAGCCCGATGAGAGTTGCTTTGCTCTTGCTTTGCATGACACCTGTTTGCGCCTACCAGTCGATCTGAACCATCGGCATTGTAAGGGCACCATGCTCAGCCGCAGCCAACGCGGGTATGGCCCGTCATTTCACCTGCTTGGCGTATTACCGGCCGGATACGTCGATCCAGATGGGAACGAAGTCGAGAAGGTGCCGGGGTTTTCACCGCTCCCAGAGCAGGCATTTTCAGCAACTGGGCCAGCCGTCATGTTGTGGCGGTCACGACGCGGGCCGATATAGACTCCCCATGTCAGGATCCAGGCGCTTGTCCAGGTCTAGTCATTCGGGTTGAATGCCAGCCTGCTTAGCCAGATTCGCCCAGCGATCCGTCTCTGCGCGCAGCCGGTCTCCGAGTTGAGCAGGCGAGGACGCCTTGAGGTCGATACCTTGGCTGTCGAGCCGTGCCTTGGTCTGCGGATTCGTCAATGCCGCGCGGACTTCGTCCGCAAGCCTGCTCACGACGGCAGACGGTGCCCGCGCGGGAGCCACCAGGGCCCACCATTGGCTGACCTGCATTCCCGGCAGCCTGGCTTCGGCTGCGGTCGGAACACCGGGAAGCGAAGTCACGCGCACCGGCCCCGTCACCATCAAGGCCGCGATCTTGCCACCGCCAAGCAGGCTGCTGCCGCTTGCCAGCGTAGCGAAATGGCCTTTGACCAGTTGGGCGGACACATCGGTCAGCGCGGGCGCCGAGCCCCGGTACGGTACGGCATCGACCGGGATGCCCACCTGCGCTTCAAGCATCTTGGCGGCCAGATGGCTGATCGTGCCGTTCCCGCTGGTGGCAAGCTGCAGCGGCGTTCCTGCCTTGCGTGAGTCCGCAAGGAAGCGCTGGACGTCGCCAGCGCGATAGTGCGTGCTGTCCGCGAACAGGATGAGCGGCGCCTCGCCGAGCAGTGAAACCGGCGTGAAGTCGCGCAACACATCATATGGCATCTGGCGGAACACTGACGGCGCCACGGTATGAGCCAGCTCGATGACGCCCAGCGTGTAGCCGTCGGGAGCCGACTTTGCCAGGATGTCGGCGCCGATGCGGCCGGAGGCGCCGGCGCGATTGTCGACGACCACGGGCTGGCCCATCGATTCGCTCATTCGCTGCGCGACCGCACGGGCCAGCGCATCGGTGCTGCCGCCGGCAGCCCAGGGCACGATCAATCGGATCGGCTTTTCAGGATAGGCGGCCAGGGCCGACGGTACCTGAGCCGCGAGGCCGAAGGTGATGGCAGTCAACAGAGAACGCAAGTTCATGGGTGGCTCCGAATATTGTCTGGAAATCAAGCTTGTCCCGGATCGCGATCGCCGCGTGCAGTCAGCATCAGCATGACTGCTTCCGTCCTGGCGATGCGCCCGTCGGCGCGCAGCGCTTGCGTGGCGGCAAACCCCGCTCCCGCGCACAGCTCGACCCAGAATCCGGCCGCAGCGAGACGGCGGGTACCGTCGCGTGCTGACGCGTCGTCGATGATCACCGCGCCGCCGCCCGATTGCCTGACGGCGTGGACCTGCTGCGCGGTCACGGTCGAGCCGGCCGTGGAGAATTGCTGGGTCGTGCCCGGGAAGTCGGACTGCTGCGACGCGCCCGCCAGCACGCGCGACAGCCGCGGGAACGGCTCGATCGCCCAGAGGCGGGGCAGCTTCGGGAGATGTCCCAGCGTGACCAGGTCACGCAGCGCGCTATAGATGCCCCACAACAGATCCCCGCGCGCCGTCGGCACCATGACATGGTCGGGGCGGCATCCTTGCGCCACCCACTCCAGTGCGACAGCACGGTAGCCTTCCACACCGAATACCGGGCTACCCACCGCGGGCACGCTGTAGTTGGTCAGTGCAAAGGCTCCCTCTTCCCTGACGCGGCGGCGGACATGCGCCCATCGCGCGTGACCGTTGTCGCAGATGACACGCCGCGCACCGTAGTAACGCAACGCCGCATCGAAAACGGACGGAAGCGCCTGGTAGGTCGCGACTTCGCAGTCCAGTCCCGCGGCGGCGCAATAGGCCGCGGCTGAGACTGCGGCGTTGCCGCTTGACGCCAGCACCACCTCGCTCGCGCCAATATCCAGCGCCCGGCTTACGGCCTGCGCCGACATGCGATCCTTGTGCGAGCCGGTCGGATTTGCGCCTTCATTCTTGATCCATACGGACGCCACGTCCGCCAGCGACGCCAGGGTTGGCACCGGTACGCATGGCGTGGCGCCCTCCCCCAAAGACACGCCTTCCAGGTACGGCTGCCAATGCCCCCATGTATAACTTCCGCTTCTTGGTGCAAAATCCAGTGCGTGGTGCTGGTAGGCAACTTCGAGACTACTGGGCCGGCCGGCGCTTGCGCAGTTCGGGCACCCTTCCGGCATGTCGCTGACTGGATATTGAGCGTGGCAGGTAATGCATTGCAGGGCATGCATCGCCGGATTGACGAGCGCTTCGGTCGGATGCGGATAGCGACTGGCGCGCATGATAAAAGCCCAAGTGGTCATGACCCGAGTCTATGTGATGTCACGCCTGGGCAGCGCAGGCATTCCGATTATCGAATTAAGCAAAACTTATAGGGTTGGGTATGGGGACAGCCACCGACATCGTGATCAGCGCCCGGCAAATCGAGGTGTTTCGCATGGTCATGCGCCTGGGATCGGCGCGCCGGGCCGCCGAAGCCCTGCACATCAGCCAGCCCGCCGTGACACAGATCGTGCTGCAGCTTGAACAGGCAGCGCGGTTAAGACTGTTCGACCGAAGCAAAGGGCGTATGGCGCCCACGCCCGAGGCGGCGTCCTTGATCGACGAAGTCGAGCGCGTCTATGTCGGCCTCGACGCCGTGCAGCGCAAGATAGATCAGTTGCGTTCCTATGAAGATACGATCCTGCGCGTCGGCGCCTTGCACGCCATGGCCTCCAGCGTGATGCCGTCATCGGTGGCGGACTTCATCCACAACCACCCCCGCGTTCGTTGCCAGCTGGAGGTCGACAGCTCCAGGGGCTTGCGCGAGCGCCTGCTTCAGCGCGAACTCGATATCGCGTTCATGGGCGACGAGGCGGACACCAGCGGCCTGACCGCGTCCGAGTTCTACGCAGTGCAGGCGGTTTGCGTCGCTCCCGCGACGCATCCTTTCGCGGCGCGCGCGAAAGTCGGCATCGAGGATCTGATCGAGGTTCCGTTGATCGGCCTGGACGCTTCGGATCCTGCGCAACGCCGGCTGGAAGCGTGCTTTTCCGAGTCCGGCATCGAGCCGCGTTTCGTGGCGACAACACCGTACAGCCACACGCAGTGCTCACTGACCCTGGCCGGTGCTGGGCTTGCGATCACCAATCCATTGGTGGCCCGTGGCTACGTTGCGCTCGGGCTGCGCAGCGTACCGCTCACCGCTCCCGTTCGATTCCGGGCAATCCTGGCATTCCATCCGGCACAAGGCCAGTCGACTGCGGCACAGCAGTTCGTGAGCCTATGCCGGCAGCGGTTGGCCGATTTGCTGTGATGCACGTGCAGCAATGAGGGCGCGTGCAGGAAAGTGCCATAGCAGCACGTCCGCGGCGGTTCAACGGCCAGGAGCCCCTGCCCGAAGCGCAGTGCTCCTGCGCCCCGCCGTCAAGGCGTGCCGTCCGACACATCGATCCGATACACCCGCCCGCTCGTCGCCGACGTGCCCGGATCGGCCAGCACGTACAGCGCCTGCGCGTCATCCACGCCAAACGAGAACACACTGCCCGGGATCGTGACGTTCCAGTCGACCTGTTCTGCGACAACGCCGTCGCGATACATGAAGCTCAGCAGCTTGCCCGTGCAAAGGTCGGAATAGAAGTACCGCCCATGCAGCACCGGGTTGGCACTGCCCCGGTACGCATAGCCACCGACGATGGCACAAGCGCCCGCTTCGTGGCCGTATTCGAAGACCGGCATGGTCAGCCCGGTCTTGTCGCACGTGGCCGCACCCACGCAGGCGGTGCCTTCGGTCCGGTTCCAGCCGTAGTTCAGGCCCGCGCTGGTGGCCGGCGCCACGTCGACTTCCTCGCGCTGGTCCTCGCCGACATCGGCGATATACAGCAAGCCGGCGTCGAACGTAAACCGCCACGGGTTGCGCAGGCCGAGAGCCCAGATTTCGCCGCGGCTGCCGGACTGGCCGACGAAGGGATTGCCGGCAGGCAAGCCGTAGCCGGATGCCCCGCTGACGTCGATGCGCAGCATCTTGCCGAGCAGCGTTGCCGGGTTCTGGGCGTTGCCCGACGGATCGCCACCGCCGCCGCCGTCGCCCGTGCCGATATAGAGCATGCCGTCCGGGCCGAACGCGAGCTGGCCGCCGTTATGGTTGGAGAAGGTGCCGTGCGGAATCGACAGCAGCACGGTGCCGGATGCCGCGGCGATATCCGGATTCGCGGCCGATACGTTGTAGCGGGCGATGGTGATGGCCCCATTGGTGTCGGTGTAATAGACGTAGAAGCGGCCGTTGGTCCCATAGTTGGGATCGAACGCCATCGACAGCAGCCCGCGCTCGCCATCGGTCGTCGTCAGCGCGGCGATATTGAGGAACGGCGTAGCGACCAATGCGCCGTTGCGCACGATCCGGATGCGGCCGGCCCGCTCGACCACGAACAGGCGCGGATCGCCGGGGGGCGCGGTCAGGAAGATGGGCTCGGATAACCCGCCGGCAACCTGCGTCAGCGACAACTGCACTGTTTCCGGTGAGCCGTATTCCACGCTTGCCAAAGCACTGCCGCCCGCGGTCACCGCCACGGTCTGCGAAGGCGGCTGCGGCTTGAGGAGCGTGCTGCCAGTCAGCACGCTGGCGGCACTGACGGTATAGCTGCCAGCAGCCAGGTTGGACAGCGTGGTCGACTGGGTCACGGTCTGGCGGAACTGGCCGGGCCCCAATACCGTGATGGCCGCCGATGTCCCGGACGGCAGGCCGGAGATGGAGAGCGTCAGCGTGCCGGTGGCGCTGTCACCGCCCCCGTCTCCCCC
>NZ_JBYTAH010000030.1:0-75234 GCF_058787975.1 Cupriavidus sp. FW305-26 | reverse complement strand
CGGGTTATAGCCGGTGCCAAGCTCGCGGCTGACATCGGCCCTGACCGTGACCTCAGGCAACTGCGCCGAAGCGCCTGACGCGGCCTGGGCCCACGTCAGCACCGGTTGAAATACGAGGCTCCCCGCCACCGCGGCACAGATCGGGTGAAGTTTTATTCTCATTTTCCTGCTCAGTTTCCTGTAATCGGCTGTAATATTTTTCAAAATGCGACGCATTATCATTTGCGACGTGGCAAGTGGTCAACATCAACTACTTAGCAAGAGCGGTTATGCAACAATCCGTCATCATTGCGTCCCATGCTTCACATGATGGATCGACACAGAGGTGCCATAGAATGGCCGGTGAGCTGAACTGGAGAATGATCATGGGAAAGATCCTGGCGACGGGGTCCCTTTGATTTCGCTGCAATTTACCGGGGTAGCCAGCCCTAGCATTCATGCGGGTTTCCGGGCGATGCTCGCCTGAAATGCCAATCAATTCAGTCACTTGCTGACTGGTCCTTTTCCCCTGGTTTTGGAACGTTAGCCGACCGCGGCGCACGGCCAAGCGCGCCCATAAAGCGTGGGATGCGTTGGTTCGGCAAGATAATAGGCTTTATCGGTTTTTGGCTTCCCCAAGCCAAACAAAAATGGCTTTCCTAACGTTAGCATCGTGCGTAAGATGGCGTGAAAATCATCCCGGACGCTGCCATGCCCCGCCTCGCCGCCACCCCCGAACAGATCCGCGCCACCGTGCTGGCCATGCTCACCGAGGCCGGCGACGCGGCACCGCCCACCGCCGCGCGCTTTCGCCGTGCGGTGTCGGTGCGCAAGCTGCGCGCGCGCCTGGGCGGCGGCGACCCGGCGACGCTGTCGCGCACGCTCAACGCGATCGAGGCCGAGGTCGTGCGCGCGGGCCTGGCAGAGGTCGCCATCCCGGAGCTCCCGCTCGAGATCGCCGAGTCGATGCGCGCGCTGTGGCAGGCCGCTGTCGCGGTGCAGCTCGACGAGGTGGTGCTTCTGAAGCGCGAGGCGCAGGCGGCGGTCGAGGCCGCGCAGGCCGCGCGCGCCGAGGCCGAACTGCGGGTCGAGCTGCTGCGCCAGGAGTTGACCGAGGTGCGCGGACAGCTGGCTGCGCGCGATACCGAACTGGCCGAGGCGCGCGCCGCGCTGGCCACGATGACCGCCCGCGCCGACCAGTTGACGAGCCGGGTCGGCCCGTTGGAAGCGGCGCTGGCGACCGCGCAGCAACGCGCCACGGCGGGCGACCGCTCTCACGCGGAGGCGGTCGCCACCATCCAGGCGCGCTACGAGGCGCTGTCGAAACAGTTGCTCCAGGAGACCGCGCACCAGCGCGACGCGCTGCAGGCCGAGCGCGGCCAGTTCACCTCGCAACTGAAGTTCGCCGAGCGGCGCCTGGCCTCGCTCGAGGACGTGCGTGGGCGCCTCGAGGCGGACCTGGCCAGCGAGCGCGCCGCGCGCCAGACCGCTGCCGGCGAGGCGAGCGCGCTCAAGGCGGTGACCGCCAGCCAGCGCGCGCAACTGGACGAGCTACTGCACGCCACGCTCGCGGCCGCGGCGCCCGCTGCCAAGGCCGCCAGGCCCGGATCGGCCAAATCGGCGCCCAAGGCGAGCGCCAAACGGGGGGGGCAGTCATGAACCCGGCCGACTGGATCGACACGGCCACGATCCCGCCGCGCCCCCTGCCGCCGACGGTGGAGGCAGCACTGGCCTACCTGGCCGAGGTGCTGGGGCACCCGGTCTATGCGCACTGGACACTGGCGCGCGTCAAGCGCCGCTACGGCTCGCTGGCCGAGGCCAAGGCCGCGCAGCCGGCCGTGCTCAAGCTGCTGCTCGCCCACGACGCGGCGGTTGAGTACTGGGAGCGCGGGCGCCTGCGCACTGTACCGGCGGCGCAGGCGCCAAGCCCGGAGGCGGTGCTGGTCCGAGTGTTGCACACCCACCGGCGCCGCTTTCAGCGCGCGGCAGCGCCGACTGCGACGACGCTGAAGGCAACGTCCGCGCCGGCGGCACCGGGCCCGTGGCTCGCGGATCAGGACGCGCGCACCTTGGCGTGGCTGGCCCGCGCCGGGCGCTTCGCCCAGCCGCATGCCGCCACCAACACGCTCGGCGCGACCGATGACGCCCAGGCGTTGGCGCTGTTCCTGCGCGACCGGGGTTAATATTACAAGAGCGCAGGCGCGCTGCAAGCGCGTGGCCGCGCGCCACGCTACCGGCCGTGATGGCCGGGGTGAGCGCGGGCTGATCCCCCACCGTATGCCGGGCGGGCACCTGTGGCGGCGCGATAAGGGTGTGCGCCGGCGTCGCCAGCCAAGTGCGCTAAGCTATTAGGAGCGAAGCCCGGCGGGGCCTCGGATCGGTAGACTTTGTGTTCTGACGGCACGCTCGCGGAGGCAATGGCACCAAAGAGGAGGGAGCATGAACACGCTGACCTACACACTGGTCACCTACCGTCCCGATGGCGCCAATCAGAGCGCACACGACATTGTCGTCAGCCGAGACTGGCAACAGGTGGTGCGCCGCACCGCGATCCTGCTCGACCAGAACGCCACGCGCGAAAGTGACCAGCCATGGAAATTCTATCTGCTGGTGGATGGACAGTTCGCCGGCGCCTACACGCAAGAACGGCTGGTGAAGGCGGCGACCACCTACCCCGGCCGGTGCGAAGAGGGCAAGCCCTTGGCGCCGCCCGCGGGAACCATGTAATTGGATCAGAGGCACGTCGCTTCAGGCTGCGGCGCCTGCATTCTGTACGGGGGGCGGATTCGGCAAGACGCCACCTCCACCGCATAGGAGACATCGCCATGCACACGACCAAGAGCGACTCGCGATTGGCGAGCGCGAGTGAGATCCGCGAGATTGTGGGTCCCGTTGACGATGCAGTGATCGCACGGATCCTGGACATCGAGCCGACCGTTGAGGATGTGCGGCAGGCCTGCGAATGGTTGCGTGCCGACGAGCCTCAATTGCGCAACCCTGAGTCTAGCTCGGGACGCAAGGCGGAAGAGGTGTTCGAAATTCTGGACGACGAGTCGCCGGATTTCGATTCGTCGGGCCGCCCAAGGTAGCTGGCGATCCGGGCATGGCTCGCCAGACGCTCGCTTCCCGGTCCAAACTCATGGGGCCATAAACGCAAGCGGAAGGCCGCCTCTGCCAACGGGCTGCGTGGCGCGCCGGCCACATAGCTGGCAATGCTAACGAACCGGATAGTCGTGCAGCGAGTCTCGTGCTTCGCGACTTCTAGTCCGTCTGAAGCTGCCTACACTGGCATCAAACCGGCTCGGCGATCGAGTTCGCTGGCAACTCTGGCGCATGGCTACCTGAGCGGGATTTGGTGCCCGGTAAGAGACGGTGTCGACCGGCTTACTGCTTGGCGCGCACTTCCTTGAATTCGACATCCTCTACATCCTTGTCTTTCTCCGCGCGCGTGCGCGTCCGCGGCGCGATCGGAGCCGGTGCCTGCCTGCGTCTGAGCGTCCGTATAGCCCTTTCGCCGAGCTTGAGCGAGGCCGGGGTGGCGAGGGCCTGGGCCCTGGCCTCGATCTCGGCCTTGTCGGAACGAGGTCATTCTGGGCGAATTTGCGGGCCGATAGACTGACACTGACGGTCAGCGGGGTGCTAGGCGGAAATTCACGGTGTCCCCACGCTGCCAGCGCTTGACATCGGCGATAATCGTGGCCGCATCGGCATGACGGGGTATCGAACGGTCGTGCCAGCATCCGATATTCGAAATCTGGAGGACGCCATGCGTGACATCATCGACGGCTTCCTGCGCTTTCAGCGCGAGGTCTATCCGCAACGTGTCGAGCTTTTCAAGCAGCTCGCAACCACACAAAATCCGAAGGCGCTGTTCGTCACCTGCTCGGACAGCCGCGTCGTGCCCGAACTCCTCACCCAGCGCGAGCCGGGCGAACTGTTTGTGATCCGCAACGCGGGCAACATTGTGCCATCTTACGGTCCAGAACCTGGTGGCGTATCGGCCACCGTCGAATATGCGGTCGCGGTCCTGGGCGTGCAGGACATCGTGATCTGCGGCCACTCGGACTGTGGCGCGATGGGCGCGATTTCGCGTTGCACGTGTCTTGATCATCTGCCGGCGGTCGCGAACTGGCTGCGCCATTCGGATGCCGCGAAAGCGATCAATGCGGCGCATCAGTTCGATACACCTCGCGCCAAGCTCGACGGCCTCGTGCGGGAGAACGTGATCGCGCAACTGGCTAATCTGCGCACACATCCGTCGGTGGCACTTGCGCTCGAACAGGGGCGCATGAATTTGCATGGCTGGGTCTACGACATTGAGACAGGTAGCATCGATGCGCTCGACGGCGCAACACGACGCTTTGTGCCACTCGCCGAGTCACCGACCACCGTTGCCGTGGCTTCGCGCAACCGCGGACAGGTGTGATTTGTACTCTGGGACTCGATGTGACAGGTAGTCGAGCGATCTGTCTGTCGCCAACTGTTGGACATTGGAGGTCCGAACTGCCGTGGCAGCTTCCTGGCGGCGTTCCAGGGTAGCAGGTCGTCGATGTGGGGGTCTTTCCGCTCGAAAATATTGCACTCGTTAAGCCAAGGAAAGCCCGGCCGAGCGCCGGCTACCGGGCTGCGAAGGCCGAAGGCCTGACTCCTTTGGCGTGCCCGCTTGACCTCATCGCTTTGCAGATGAATTGAGGTCGTGGCCACCGACGCGTTACGAAGGTTGTCGCGCACGCTGGTTAATTCAGGGCCGCGCGCCAGCGCATGTGTGGCATGGGCGTGCCCGCATCCAGTCTGGGCTAGCCCGGCGCGTGTCGGCCACGGTTGGGTTGTCGGGGTGCAATCACATCGGCGGCCTGTCCAAAAGCGCCGCATCACGTGCCAGAGGCAGGTCCCGGTAATGCTGGCCGCGCTATCCTGTTCCAGGCTGGCGAGGAGCGGCGTCTTGGGATCCCAGCGACACGCACATCGGATTTCCCCCGACCTCCACGTCGCTGCCGAAGGCAAAAGGTGCCGGCATCCCTTATTGGATGCCGGCACAGCGACCGGCCGGGTATGGCCGCCAAAAAACAATACTGCACTGCTAACCAGCAGCGGTGAGTGTGGAGGCGCAGCGGCAGTCCCAGGATGTTGCCCTTCAACCGGAGCCCGCGCTGCAGCCGACGGGGCTATCGCAATGCCGCAATCCACCTTCCGCTTGCGATCGCGACAAAGAGGGATGCGCCTGTCCTCCCTACTGCCGCTCAAGCCACGTCAGTTCAGATGCTGGCCGCCGTTGATGGCAATGTTCGCTCCGGTGACGAAGTCTGCGTCGCGGGAGCATAGGTACAGTACCAGCGCGGCGACTTCCTCCGGCTTTCCCAGCCGTCCCACCGGGATCTGCGGGAGGATCTTGGTGTCCAGGATTTCCTGCGGCACCGCCGTGACCATCTTGGTGGCGATGTAGCCGGGGGAGATGGTGTTGACGGTGACGCCGCGCTTCGCGACCTCGAGCGCCAGCGACTTGGTGAAACCGTGCATGCCCGCCTTGGCGGCGGCATAGTTCGTCTGGCCGAAGCCCCCCTTGGAACCGATGACGGACGAGATATTGATGATGCGGCCCCACCCGCGCTCGACCATTTCGTCGCATACCGGCTTGGTCATATTGAAGACCGAGTCGAGGTTGGTGCGGATCACGGCGTCCCAGTTGAGCTTGTCCAGCTTCCTGAAGGTGGCGTCGCGGGTGATGCCGGCATTGTTGATCAAGATGTCGACCGCGCCGACTTCCGCCTGGATCTGCGTCACGCAACGACGGCAGGAGTCGTAGTCGGCCACGTCGACGGCGTAGGCGTGAAACGTCCGGCCTTCCGCCGTCATCCGCCCCAGCCAGGCCTCGACACCTGAATTGCCCGGTGAATGGGTCACGGCCACCGAGTAGCCGGCGTCGTGCAGGCGAATGCTGATGGCCTCCCCCAGGCCGCCCATGCCCCCGGTGACGACTGCGATATGTTTTGTCATGTTGATGCCTTCTTCCTCTTGGATGTCCATGTCTGCGCCGGTGTCGGCCGTCGGGCCGACCGGGCGCGCTGAAACCTTGCGCAGAACGTCGAAGAACAACGTACGGCCACGCTGGCGACGCCGCTGGGACATCACACGCTACCGTTTAGCAGCGCGCGAGCCTTGCGCCGACGCTTGTCGCGCCGCGTTCACGGCTGCGACGGTGGCGTTGTCCCACGTGCTCTCAGCAACTTCGATCACTTGCTTGGCAGTCTGCTGCATCGTCTGGCACAGGGTGGTGGTGGCGCTCAATGCCGACTGCCAGGCCGCCACGGCTGCCTCGGATCCGACCGGCGCATTCTTCGCGGCGCTGTCAATCACGTCCTGCATCTTGCGTTTGTTCGCTTCGTAATGGGTCTCGGCAGCCTTTGCGAACTCGGCGCGTACCCCCGACGTAATCTCGCTAAGTTGACGTCTGTATGACTGTGCCTGTTCGCACATGGGCTGCAGCAGACTTGCTGACAGCGCCTGCAAGTCCTGCAGATCCTTGGCAGTGACCGCTTTCTGGTTGCCCGCATGAGCCTGCGCCAATGTCGCCTTGATCGTATGCAGGTTCAGCTCGACCAGCTTCTGCAAGCCAGCGAGGGTCTGGTTGCTCAAGGCGAACCAGGCATCGAGGCTGGCAGCTTGCGCAGACTCGATCTGTTCAGGGGGCAGAGTCGGCATCATTCACTCGCAAAGATTGCGCCAGCGCGTGCGACCGGTGCCGGCAGATAGCTGGGCAGTATGGAAAATTCGATGGCCTTGCTCGGCTGAGATGAGCACGCGTGCGGATCGTGGCTGAGTCCTGTCACTCGTTTGGTTCGTGCTGAGCGCGGCGGAGCAACTATGGAGCAGCGTGCCGCAAACAGTGTTATCCGGTCCGTCGTACGACTGTCAGAAGGGAATCGCCGCGATGCGTGAGGCGCGGACATGCGCGGCCCGCAGAGCATTCCTCCAGAGTGATCAGCTGTTGTTCAAGCAGGATGTCGAGATCCGCGGGGTCCAGGTCAATTGGAGCCGGCCCCTCCTTGACCAGGATAAGTGCGGCGATTTCATGGGGACTCAGCATCGTCGTCTCCTGAGTATTTCCTTTGCTTGCTGGGTTCTAGGTTGATGGCCGCCGTGCCGGCCCCCCGGTGGCCGGCGACAGCTACTGCGGACGATGGAGAAAACCGCAGGAAGGCCATGCTACGGGCGCCGAACCGAATATATCAACATATGACATGTTACAAATTGTGTAATGTTTTCCCGTGAGCACGTTATGCGTTCCGCTCTCACCTGATTGGGTGATTTCGTGCCCCGGCGCAGCAGCCCATTCGTTCCGAAGAAAATGCTGAATTTCTAATTCAGATGTAAGGCACGCTAATATCTCGCCACGGTCATCGTACCGTCGATGAAGCTGGCAGGTATTGGACCGGCCGCGCAATGCTGCAACGCGGTGCCCGTCGCCAATGAGCTAGAGCGTCCACAACACGTACAGCAAACCGAGCAACAGCAGGCCTGCACCAAGCAGCAGGTAGTAGCGCCCACCGTGGTAGGGTTGTTCGGGATGGTCTGGGTGGTGGAATAGCGGTTTCATGGATTCGGTGCATGAACGGAAGTCCACCCATACAGCATAGGCGGATCGGCGGCATGATGCTGCCCGGCCCCCACCGTTGCAAACAACAACCCAACCGATCGACAGCAATGCCTGCACGCGCCGCCGTTACTGATCGGTAACAGGCCCCTTGCCAGGCTATTCCGGGGCCGCATATGACGGCGTCCACGCTGGCGTCGCCCAAGGGGGGACCCTCACTTGACCCGCTGCCGCTTGGCCGCGCGCGCTGGCTGGGTGTTGAACGCGGCGGGGGTAACCCCAAAAACCTCCGCCTCGATGGAGCAGCGTGGTGCGACGGTGACCCAGAGCGCCGACATTGCGAAGCGGGCCAAACCATCTGGCGCTTGGTGCCTCGACCGTTGCTCTCAAGGCGGGCGAGGTGGTGAGGCAAGCGGTGGAAACGATGAACGACATCAATGACGGCTCCGCAGCGATTGCCGACATCATCGGTGTCATCGAAGGCAGCGCATTCCAGACCAACATCCTGCCCCAGATTCCCTTGTTCACTCGATTCGAGCGCAGCACTGGCTCGCGCGACCGCCTGAGAGGGAGGGAACGCCTCGCAGGAAGCTTGGGTGCCTCGACACATGCTCAGGGTTCGAACACATATGAACCGGGGGCGTCGGCCAGCACGGTACCAGCCCCCATGCGGGGTGGTGGTGTGGCCCCACTGGAGTGGTCGGCGAGCCACCGCTGCCAGCGCGGCCACCACGATCCTTCACACACCGGTGTGCAAGAGAACCATTCGTGCGGACTCAGATAGGGGCCGTCCTTTGGCCGCGTCCTGCAACGATAATGCCGGCCGGCGTGACCTGGCTCCGAGATGATGCCCGCATTGTGCCCGCCGGACGTGAGCAAGAAGCTGATCTCGGTGCTGGTCAGCAGGTGTAGCTTATGGACGGAGCGCCAAGGCGAAACGTGGTCGCGTTCGGTCCCGACCACAAACATGGGCAATTGGAGGTCGGAAAGGGCGACCGGCCGACCTTGCACGCAGTACCGGCCTTCGGCCAGGTCATTGCGCAGATACAAACGTTGCAGTGTCTCGCTATGCGTGCGATAAGGTAGGCGCGTGGTATCGGCGTTCCACGCCATCAGATCGGTTGGCGCAGCGTGCTCGCCCAGTAGGTATTCGCGCATCAGCCGAGACCAGACCAGATCGCGTGAATGCAGCAGCTGGAAGGCGCCGGCCATCTGCGTACCATCCAGATAGCCTTGCTCCCACATCAGTGCGTCGAGGTAGCCGAGTTCGCTCGCATCGATGAACAGGCCCAGTTCGCCTGGCTCGCTGAAATCTGTCTGTGCCGCGAATAAGGTGATCGATCGGAGTGGGGTCGGCTCGGGTCGGGCGTTGCGCTCAAGCACAGCGGCCCCGATCGCCAGCAACGTACCGCCGAGGCAATAGCCGACGCCATGGATGGGGCTCTTACCAACAATGCGACGCACCTGTGCCAGCGCGTCAAAAAAACCGGACTCAAGGTAGTCGTTCAGACCCAGGTCGCGTGCCTCCTCACGGGGATTCTTCCAGGAGATCACGAACACGGTGTGCCCGCGGTTCACCAGATAGTGCACGAGCGAATTGTGTGGCGACAGATCCAGGATGTAGTACTTCAGAATCCAGGAGGGCACGAACAGCACCGGCTCGGGGTAGACGGTTGGTGTTTGCGCCGCGTACTGGATCAACTCCATCAATGCATTGCGATAGACCACCTTGCCAGGCGTGATCGCAACCTCCTGCCCGACACAAGACGAGGCACAACGCCGACGTGAAGCGCCGGGGACGTACCCGGACCAGATTTCTTGCTGGTGCTCCAGCCAGTGGGCGCCGCCAGCGACGAAGTTTCGTCCGCCCGTCTTGAACGCTACCCGCAGCACCTCCGGGTTCAGCCACCAGCAGTTGCTTGGCGAGAGGCAGTCCGTCCATTGCCGAGCCGCAAAGCCGATTACTTGCTCATGGTGTGGGGAGATCCCACGCAAGCCGGTGGTGGCAGCTTGCCAGAAGTTCTCCGTGTGCAGAAACAGGTCACGCAGTAGCCCGAATGGCCACCGCTCCCAGTCCGGATCGGCAAAGCGCGGGTCGCCATTGCCGGTGTGGGGCGCATCCGCTGGCCCGTCCCGTTCGGATGGCACCATCTGCATCGCCAGCGCCATCTGCTTGCCGGGCGAGCTGGCCAGATGCCACACCCAGTCCAGCCATGCTAGACCCAACGCGGCAGGCGAGATCCCGCCCGTGACCCGCGCCAGAGTCGCATGCATGAGCCGATCGATGCGGTCCCCTGGCGCGCTGAGGAAGTCATCGGCAGGCGCCTGCGGACAATCCGGGCCCGGTGGGGAGTCGGTTGCCATCGTTAATGAGCTCGGCTTGTCCAAAGACACGATCTCAGTCTCGGTCATCGCGATTCTCCACAAGGATCGGCCCAGAATTGCCAGGAGGGTGTTAGACTTCCCAAAGGATGGCCGCGTGTCGCTGACGTGCCGCGTGCATCATGTCCAGCAACGGATATGCGCGCCGCGACAGCACAATAAAAGACGGCGCGCGCGACGCCGCGAAGCGTTTCGTAGGCGTGTCGTCCACTCGAATAGGCGCTCCGTCTGCCGACATCGCTGCCTCAAGCTTGCTGATGGCTGCCGGTAACTCCTCGCTGGTAATCACGCCTCGTTGGCCAACGCGCTTGCCAACGATGCCCAGCAGATACTGCGCGAGATCGCTCAGCATGGTGACATCCGGTGCGGCGGGAGAGTGAAAGGTCACGAGCATTCGAACCTCCTTGTCAGAGGTGCGGGATCTGACGACATCGGCTACTGCAGCAGTCGCGTGTTCCGCTGGTACTGCGCGCTGGCCTGCTCACCCGCCGGTCTCTGATCGCGGAGCCAAGGCTTCGAAACCAAATGCGGGGCGGAAACCTGCTGGGCAGGCACGTGCCACCTAATGAAGAGTCCTAGGCTTGACCGTTGGCGTACGTCAGATCGTCTTGACGGCAGTGGCCGAAGCCTCCCCGGATTTCCCCGCAGCCTTGACATGACGGTGCTTCTTTTGAGCGGGAGACTTCGCCGCGTGCTGCGGAGTCGCTGGCGCTGCGGTCAGCGCGGGTGCCGGGGCCGGCTTTGCGGATGTATCGGCTGCGAAGACGGGGGCCGCCACCGCGCCCGCAAGTAGAACGGCGAAGTAAGACTGAACGAGTTTCATGATGCCCTTCTCCGACAAATGCAGAGCAGTGAGGAAGCTGCCCTGCGAGGTTGCCTCCCTATCTATAAGAACGCGCCGTTGGCATTCGCGTGGACACGTCCTGATATGAATTGCTGTTTGGCGCCCGGTGTTCACCGTTAGAGCCACGTGTGGTCGATTTGCACACCATCTGATTCGAGCCGTCTCTGCCATACTGGATCGCAAGTCCCGCCCCGGTTATAGCATCAGTTGGTCAACCTCACGTATTCCCCAGGCGAAGCCCGCCTGCTCAGCTTCGGTGAGCGTGTCGCGGTGCCGAAGCATCGGCGACGATCCCGCCCTGGCCACATCCACCTGAAAGGTCCACCGGCTCTCGCCCGGCGTCCCAATCGAGAAGCAACGAACACGGACAAGATGACCACGGTATTGGATACTCTGTTCATGCAATCTTTCCAGCACGATCCCCTCCTGCCGCCTGCGAGCGGCACACCGGCCATTTTCCCGGCCTCCGTGAGGTCCGTTGCAGGCGGCATCCAGATTCAATGAGCCGGGTCGGCGGGCGTGGCCCGCGTGTCTGTCGGCGTTATCGCCTGCGTCATCGCGACAGGCACCTCGGGTCAATGACAACCAGCACATTGCAAGGACACCTTGTCCAGCTTCAAGCCGTGGCCTTGGCTAGCCCACCAACTCTCCGGCAAACCGCACCGTCGATGGCCCACCACGATCAGGTCCACATTCAGTTGCCACGCCAAGTGGAGAATCCGATCAAGCGCGCTACCGGTCGCCAAGTGCCCGATCGCGTCTGGTCAAAGCTACGGCCTCGTCAGCTTCAAGACCCTGAAGACCGAACCCAATGACTTGAGTTCGGTCTTGTGCAGCGCTGCCAGATGCATCAGGCAGCGAACTCCGCGCGCGCCCAGATGGACTTCCACCTGGCGCTGGTCCGCCTTGCTTTGCATGCGCGTCACCAGCCCGGTCGCTTCGCAACGCGACACCAGCGCGACGACGGCGTTCGGGGCGGTCTGCAAACGCTCCGCCAGCTCACCGATCGTGGCCCACTCGCGGCCCCGAAAACCCTTGATATGTAGCAGTAGCAGATACTGCAAGGGCGTCACGCCCTCCGCGCGCGCTGCGACTTCCGAGAACCGCAGGAAGCGGCGCAGCTCATAGCGGAACTCGGACAGGGCTTCAAAGTTTTGCTTCGTTACGTCCTCGTGCGTGACGGCATGCATATGCCGCTCCCCGAGGCCCTCGCCGTCGAGCCAAGGCCGATCAGCTGCCGCCTTGCTTCTTGAACCAGGCGTGCGTGCTGCCGAGCCAGGATTCGGCCGTGCGGCTTCACCTGGTGGGGGACGTCGTGTCACGGCCACCTAGCTTCCCCTCGAGTTTCAGGTAGGTATCGGCGATCACCAGTCCGAACACCAGGTGAGTGCCGAGGCTAGCTGCACCGCGCGCGTCTCCGAACCACGGAAATACCCGAGTCATGCCGTAGAAGTCAATCCAATACACCACGAGACCGAAGATAACGCCCACCAGCGACGCCATCGCGATACTCGAGTCAAAGCTAAACGACGCCATGATCGTCGCCAGGATCAGACCGAACAGGACGGATAACGCAAAATGAACCACCAATGCCACCAGCGTGATGCCCAGTTCAAAGGTTGCCGCTTGCGAGGCCACGCTGTGTCCCATGACAATGGCCGCCGTCATGCGCAGCGGCGCCCACGGGCTTCCCCCCAATATCCACGTCGCCGCCACTTCCAGTATCAGGAAGATCACCCCCGCGGCAACCCCCGCGAGCACAGCGGCGCGCCAGTCTGGCGTTCGGCGTGCAAAGTGGTGCGAATGCATGTGCAGTTCCATTGTGCCCTCCAGCAATCACGGGCTGGCGGCACCATCTCCCACCAGTATGGCAAGGAAACATGGCGGAGCCAGCGCAGGTAGACATGTTCGGCCCGGCGGACGCGAACGCCCGTCTCCCGGCATGTCCTCACACTGGAATTTATATCATATCGTGACATATTCAAGCGATGAACCAATCAGGGCATTGGCTGATCCAACTTGAGGCATCCATGCTGGATGTCAGCGTGGAACGACTGTTCAGATGAGCAACAAGCCGAACCTCGGCATCGATGCCTTCCGTCGGCGTTGGCTGATTGCGACCTCAGTCACGGGCGGTATCCGGTGCGCTGCTACCTTGGTCCCCTTCGTGGAGTACTTCGAACCGTCCACGAGAGCGCGCGCTGAGGGGGCGCCGGTCACCGTGGACATTTCCGGGCTTCGCCCTGGCGAGATGATGACGGTCGCCTGGCGTGGCATGCCGGTGTTCGTCGTCATCCGCACCCCTTCCATGATGGCCGAGGTGATCAAGACCGATCCGCTGGTGGCTGACCCTGCCAGCCACGAGACGTTTTCAATGCCACTGCCCAGCTACTGCCGGAATGCGTATCGCTCGCGCGAAGGCCACCTGAAGCTGTCGGTGGTGGTCGGGATCTGTACGCACCTGGGCTACACGCCGATTGCGCGATTCGCGCCTGGGCGTCAGCCCAGTCTGCCGGACGACTGGCCTGGCGGCTTCCTGTGCCCGTGCCACGGCTCCACCTACGATATGGCGGGTCGGGTGTTCAAGGACAAGCCGGCACCAGTGCACGGCGGCACAAACATTGGCTGACCTTGCTGGTCTGCGACGTAGATCACTTCACGGTGATCAATGACACCTACGGCCACCAAGCTGGTGACAGCGTGCTGCGGCACGTTGCTTCCGTCCTTCAGACGATGACGCGCCAGCACGTTGACTGCTGTGCGCTATGGCGGCGAAGAATTCCTTCTGGTTCTGCAGCAGACCGGTCGTGGTGGCGCTGTGTCGCTTGCCGAACGCCTGCGCTTCGCAATCGCAAGAAGTCCGACGACGGACGCCATCGGTCGAAGCATCGTTGCTACGGCCAGTTTTGGCGTTCTAGCGATCAATTTCGCAACGTCGGCCAAGACTGTCATCGAGGACTGTCTGTTCGCCGCCGCTGACAGGTTGCTCTATGAGGCCAAGCAGTCCGGTCGAAACACAATTAAGGTTGATGAATGGTCCGATGAGCCATCCGCACGGATGATGGATTCGTCTTCGATCAGGAACATACGATGCCAGTGGCACGGCTTGAACAATGGATGCCTTGTCAGGGCAGCCGGCGACATGGGCGTCGCCCCCTACGCACGGAGGGTACGAGAGGGGGTTGATATGTATTCGGTTACATACTTAAATCTGATTGTGATTCAGTGAAACTCATAGGGGGTCAAGTGGCAAGCGGCGGGTCCTTGGTCACGTTTGCGGCAAAGCATCGCTGACGGCCAAGGAGGCCAGTTAGATACGGGGAGCAGTATGCAGAACAACAACGAACCACGAACAGCGCGGCCGTCGCTGCCAGACCGCATCGAACGTGCGGGCTGGCAGCGACACCATTGCAGCGGCAGACATCGCATTAGGGGAAGCCACTCGCATCCAGCGTGGCGTGCGAGACAACGTGAACCTACACTGACAGGTGGGGGAACTCAAAGCAGAACTTCGGAAGGCGCACGCCGAACTAGATCGCTATCGCCAAACACATGCGCGGGCCGTGACGAACCTGGGCCAGTTCGAAGGCGAGAGCACAGCACAAGTACGCAGGCTGGAAGCAGCGATTGACAATCTGCGGTTGCGCCATCGCATCTACAAGCCGATGACCGAACGCTATGCGCTGACTGCCTTGCGCTTGGACCAGGCAACACTCGTCTTGCATCGTGATCGCATGGTGCAAGCACGTTCTCTTCCAGAAGGGAAAGCGAGTCCCGATTCCCGAAATCAGCTTGGGTGACTTGGGTTAGTCGGCTTGCGTCTTCCAGCCATCTTCATCTCGTCTTGCGGTACCTGCTACCTGCGGCTTGGGTACTGCTTGCTTTCTTTGTTGCGAACGGCGGACTCCACAGGGCGGAGCGGAAATGCCCGCTGCGCAGGATAATGTTGCGCGACCCGTTCATGCCGAACATTGTGCGCGCAAACAATTTCGATCTCATCGCGGTGCCTCTTGAAGGCCCTCGCCAAGTCGACGAGCTGAATGTGCACCGAAGTACCCCTCCAACGCCTCGGCGGTGATGGCATGACAGGCAGCGCTCCTCTGCTCTCGGCCACGCCTGCAACCAGGCTAAATGCGGAGCCCACCAAGGTGCATCTGCCATCGTAAAATGTGCTGGTGGTTAGCGCACCGACGGTGGCGTGGCGAGCCGAAAGTCACGCTAACCGAGTGCCAACGAGATTCCGGTAACTAGGAGATACTCATGAAGGCCTATGTGGTGATGCAGGACGATGGGCTACTGGCAACGTTGGAGGATGGCCGCCAGTTTGAGTGTGCGGATCCGTGCGAGCTGGCCGACATGCTGTTCGAGGCGGGCGTATGCAAAGTCGATGTCACCATGCCGGACTGGCGAGCTGGCGACCTCGCTCCACACGGTGGCATCCGAATCGCCTTGTACGCCAGGCTGTCCGAACGGAGCGGATAGCGGCCCGCGCCCAGCTAGAAACGATCGCGTACACTTGTCTTCCACAGAGACACGCAGGACCGACAATGGCCAGTCAAAATCTAGCGCCTCGCTCTATGCCAACCGTCCTGCTGGTCGACGACGAGCACTTGCTGCTGCAGGCATGCACGCTCCTTTTGAAAGGCTCAGGCTTTCACGTGATCATGGCCAGCGACGGTGCTGAGGCTCTGGATCTGGCACGCAGCACGCGACCGGCAATTGTGGTGACGGACCTGAATATGCCCGGGCTTGACGGTGCTGGCCTGTGTCAGGCCGTAAGGGCAGACGAATCGCTGAAGGGGATTCCGCTGATCGTCTGTACGGCTTCCGACTGGTCCGCACCAGCAGGGCTTTGCGAAGGGGTATTGCGCAAGCCCGTCGATCCCGACACGTTGATTCAATTGATTGCCTCACTGCTTTCCGGCAGATGACTTCGACGCGGCGAGCACGTACTGATCGATAGCGTTCGAACACACGCATCAGATCGATTGAGCCTCGACGCTATTGTGATAACTCTTCTTATCGCAATAGCATCATCGATGCACTAAACTGGCAGACATGAAAATGCTGCCAGCCAACCCCCAGCCCCATCCCGCGCCGCCTGACTTCCCCGATGCGGCGTCGCTGGCCGCGCTGCGCGCCTGGTACGAGGGCCTGTCGGCCCGCAGCGCGGTGGTGCGCTATTTGGCTGAGCGCAGGGCCAGCGGCCAGTCCGCGCGCGGTATCCTCGGCCGCACCCGGCAGCAGTTGGCCGAATTCGCGCGTCGCCGGCAGCGGCAGGACCTGGCCGCCTTGTTCGCACATGGCGCGGCTGAGCGAGTTGGGCGGGCGAAGGCCATCAACCAGGCGATCGGCGTGCTGCGCCGCCTACCGTCGCCTGAACCGCAGGTCAGTGATGACATCGGTCAATGGCTGCCGGCCCGTGCCGTGCCCGCGCTGCGCGCGCACGGCATCGAGACGCTGGCGGACCTGACCGTGCGCATTCCGCGCCGGCGTCGGTGGTGGACGGCGGTGCCCGGCCTGGGCCCGGCAAGCGCGCGGCGCATCGAAGCCTTCTTTGCCGAACACCCACAGCTCACCGAGCGCGCCCGTGCGCTGATCGCCGTGACGGACCGCGGGGAAATCGTGCCCTGGGAGCAACTGCGCCTGCCGCACGAAGTCGACGGCTCGTCCGGGACCTTTCGTGCCCCGCGGCAAACCTGCACCCTCAATGCGGACAACGACTACGACGCGGTCCAGGCCTGGCTCGCGCTGCACGACTCGCCAGCCACCCAGCGGGCGTATCGCAAGGAAGCTGAACGGCTGATCCTGTGGGCGATCCTTGAACGGGAGCGTCCCCTGTCGTCGCTGACCACCGAGGACGCGATTGCCTACCGCACTTTCCTGCGCCGGCCGACCCCACACAAGCGCTGGGTGGGACCGCCGCGGCCACGCACCTCGCCCGAATGGCGGCCGTTTGCGCAAGGCCTGTCACCGCGTTCAACGGCCTATGCCTTGTCGGTGCTCGGGGCCATGTACCGGTGGCTGATCCAACAACGCTATGTGCTGGCCAATCCGTTCGCGGGCATCAAGGTGCGCGGCAGCGGGCGGACTGCGCTGTTGGATACGTCGCACGCGTTCACCGAGGGCGAATGGATTTTGGTGCGTACGCTCGCCAACGGCCTGGAGTGGTCCTACGGCTGGGACGCCGTGGCGGCGCAGCGGCTGCGCTTCGTGCTGGATTTTGGCTACGCCACAGGGTTGCGGGCTAGCGAACTCGTCGGCGCGACCCTTGGCGGCATTGAAAGCGATCCCCATGGCGACCATTGGCTGAATCTGGTCGGCAAGGGCGCCAAGGCGGGCAAGGTGGCGCTGCCCCCGTTGGCGCGCGTGGCGCTTGAGCGCTATCTGGTGGCGCGCGGCCTGTCGGTCACGCCGGCGCGGTGGGACCCGCATACCCCCTTGATCGGCAGCCTCGGCCAGGAGCCTGCCAGCGGCATCACCGGCACGCGCCTATGGGGCGTGTTGCGACGGTTCTTCACGCAGGCGGCGGACCTGATCCAGGCCGACCATCCGGTGTCCGCCGAGAAGCTGCGGCAGGCCAGCCCGCACTGGATGCGACACACGCATGCGACCCACGCGCTGGCGCGCGGCGCGGAACTGACGACGGTGCGGGACAACCTGCGGCACGCGTCGATCTCGACCACGTCGATCTACCTGCACGGTGACGAGGTGAAACGGGCGCGGCAGATCGGCGCGGCGTTCTCCGCTCCGTAGCAATTTGGTGTCTCACCCAAGGAGCGGACGATGAGTGACATGATGAACAGGATGATGAGCGGCGACATGATGTGGGGCATGGGGCTCTTCGGACTGATGATACTGTTGCTGCTGGTGCTTGGCGTGGGCGCACTGGTCAAGTACTTGTTTTTCAACGGCCGACGAAAGTAGGGGTCTCTCCTCACGAGAAGATCCACTGCTCGGGGATCGCCTTCGCCCCGCGCCGTCCTCCTGGCGTCCAGAACGTGCAACGCTCGCAGCCAGCTTTGCGAACTGACTGTCTTATATCGAATTAATGCTGATTTTTGATTTCAATATAACCATACGGCTTATGATAGCGGATTGGTCGTATCTTGGCATGACCCGCCGTACACGTTGACGGGGGTATGCCGGAACCGGCGTTTCCTCTGGCATGCACGAGAAGTCAGCACTGGCGCGGGTTGACGCAACGGGCTTCTGATTCGGCAGTGCGGGAGTCCATCGTACACGAACGGCCATGGGGCGGCGGTGAACGGTGCATTCGGAAATGGCAGAGGCGGGCAATCCGATTAGCGGCGATCATGCAGTCTGATCCTGTCCGCATCCCGAGCCACCATGCACGTCCATCTGCAGTCCCACATGCACGTCAGCCTGCAGCGGCTGTTGCTGGCTTTCCCGCTGGCGGTCTCTGCGGCCCACGGCAGGCTGGTGCTCAGGCGCCGCGGCTATGAGCGTGTGCTGCTGCCGGGCCAGCAGCTCACCATCGAACCGTTTGAAACCTTTGCGCTGCACCTGGATGGCAGCAGCACTCAGCCGGCCGCGTGCACCCTCGAAATCCAGCGCATGATCCCCGCGGCGCAGCAGGAATGCCTGCACCACCGCATCTGCAAGCGGGTCTTCCTGCAACCCCATTACGCCTGGAATGCCGCGTTTATCGCGGAACGGCTGGGCATGTCCACGGCACAGCTGCGCCGCATGCTGTTTTCGCAGGGCACGGCGCTGACCGAGCTGTGCCGCACGCAACGGCTGATGCGGTTGCTGTTCGAGGTCATGGCCGGTGATGCCGGCATTGGCGATGCCCGGCGGCGCGTCGGCTGGCCAGCCAGCAGTGATCTGGACTGCGCTTTCTACGACCGCTTCGGCTTATCGATGGAAGCTGCCAGCCGGTTGGCGGTCGCGCGCGCAGCGCAGCGGCGGCGCTCCGTCGCCTGACTCGTTCCCAAAAATCTACCGGACGTTCGCAAGGATCCGGGATCAGGTCCCGGATGCGAGGGTGCCGGCCACTGCGAATTGCGCCCGCCAGAGTGTACTGAACGCCGCGCTTTGCGAGATAATCCGCCCTTACGCTGCGGAATGATGTCATGCGCTTTGATCTGGTCGACCTGAAACTGTTCACGCATATTGCGGAGGCCCAGAGCCTGACCGGCGGTGCGCAACGCTCGCATCTGTCGCTGGCCGCGGCCAGCACGCGCATCAAGAACCTCGAGGAACACGTCGGCGTCAAGCTGCTGAGCCGCAGCAGCCAGGGCGTGAAGGTGACCGGGGCGGGGGAGACCCTGCTCGCCCACGCGCGCCGCGTGCTGCGCCAGCTGGAGCAACTGAGCGGCGATCTGCAGGAATATGCGGCGGGCGTGAAAGGCCATGTGCGCGTGTTCGCCAACACCACCGCGATGAGCGAATTCCTGCCGGCGGTGCTGCGCAGTTATCTCGTCAGCCATCCGGACGTGACCATCGACATGCACGAGCGCCTGAGCCCGGATATCGTGCGCGCGGTGCAGGAGGGCATGGTGGATATCGGCATCATTGCCGGCAACGTGCGCACGGAAGGGCTGGAGGTGATGCCGTACCGGCGCGACCGCCTGGTGCTGGCCACCGCGCTGAGCCATCCGCTGGCCGAGCGCGGCAGCGTGGATTTTATCGATACGCTGGACTACGACTTCATCGGCCTGCCCGAGGCCAGCGCGATCCACAATTTCCTGTTGCGGGCCGCGACCGACCTGCAGCGCACGCTGCGCTGGCGCGTGCAGGTCAGCAACTTCGAGACCGCGTGCCGGATGATCGAGGCCAATGTCGGCGTCGGCGTGTTGCCGGAGACTACCGCCAGCCGCCATGCGAAGACGATGGCGCTGCGCATCGTCCAGCTCAACGATGAATGGGCCGAGCGCAAGCTGCAGATATGCGTGGCCGACCTCGGCGCCTTGCCGCTGTTTGCGCGCAAGCTGGTGGACCTGCTGGTCGAGGATGGCCTCGGGCGCCAGGACTGAGGGCGCCCGGCGGACTAGGCCTTGTCCGCCAGCATCTGCCGTAGCTGGTGCTTCAGCAGCTTGCCGCTGGCCGTGGTGGGGATCGAGGCAACGCGCAGGATCCGCTCCGGGCGCTTGTACGGCGACAGGCGGTCGACCAGGTAGTCGTGCAGCGCCTGCGCGTCGAATTTCTCGCCATCCCTGATCTCGACGAAGGCGATCACTTCCTCGTTGCCGTCCGCGGTGGGCTGCCCGATGACGGCTGATACGCGCACGGACGGATGCGTGTTGATGACCGATTCGACTTCGATCGGGTAGACATTGAAGCCCGAGCGGATGATCAGGTCCTTGGTGCGGCCGACGATGAACAGCGCGCCGCCGGGGTCCAGCCGGCCGATGTCGCCGGTATTGAGCCAGCCGTCGGGCCGCAGGGCCTCGGCGCTCAGGTCCGGTGCGCGGTAGTAGCCGCGCATCACGCCGGGCCCCCTGATCCATAGCTCGCCGGGTTGCCCCGGCGGCACCGGCTTGCCTTCCGGCCCGACTACCCGCAGTTCCGCGCCTTCGACGATCTCGCCGGCCGAGCAGTCGGTGCGCGGCCGGTCCATGCGGGTCACGAACAGCGACCCCGCATATTCGGTCATGCCATAGCCATGGTGCAGCGGCTGGCCGAACATCGCCTCGACGTCGTGCTTGAGCGTCGGATCAAGCGGCCCGCCGCCGGTGTAGAGATAGCGCAGCCGCGGCGAAGCCTGCAGGGGCGTGCCCATTGCCCGCACATGGGCGACGATGCGGTTGAACATTGTCGGCACGCCCTGCAGCAGCGTGATCGCACCCTGCCGGATCGCGGCGGTGACGTCAGCGGCATTGAAACGCGCGCTCAGGTACAGGCTGGCGCCGGCCTGCAGGGTCGAGACCAGCAGCGTCCCCAGCCCGAACACATGCGACATCGGCATGACCGCATAGGCGCAGTCGTCTGCCTGCATGCGGCGCGACTCGACCGTGACGCGCGCAAAGTGCAGCAGGCCCCGGTGGGTGACCATCACGCCCTTGGGCTGTCCGGTGGTGCCGGAGGTATAGATCAACGCGGCGACATCACGCGCGAGCGCTTCAGGCTCGCGCTCGCCGGCCTCGTCGACAGCGCCCGCCATCAGCGGGCCGAGGCCGGCCGGGGCAATCTCCCTGGCCCGGTAGCGCACGCCGTGCCGCAGGGCATCGGGCGACACCGCGTGGGTGAACAGCATCAGGCGCGGCTGGCAGTGGGCGCGGATCACCTCGATTTCCCGCTCCGACAGGCGGGCGTTGACGACGACCGGCCACGCGCCCAGTTCCGACAAGGCGAACACCAGCGTGATCACCGCCAGGCAGTTCTCGGCCGTGATCAGCACCCGATCGCCGGTGCCCACGCCCTGCGCTTGCAGGTAGCGCTGCGCATCCTCGATGCCCGCCCACAGCTGCGCATAGGTGGTGGTCCGGCCTTCCTCGAAGACGGCCACATGGCCGGGGGTCTCGGCGGCCCAGCGGCGAGGGATGTCGCTGATCCGTGGTGGGGTGTCTCGGTCCGGTGGCATCTCGCGGGAATCCTTGTGCTGGAAAAACCGTTCGGCGAGGCGGGGGCCAGCCGAACGGCGCCAGTGTATGTGCGCCCGTTGCACGGTGCAATCGGTAATCGGCAAAGGCGGATTTCTTGTCTGCCGAAAGCCGCCTGGCCGCTTACACCACGCGCCTGGCGCGCAGTGCTTCCAGTTGCTGCGGGCTCAGCTTCAGGTAGTCGCGCAGCACCTCGTCGGTGTGCTGGCCCAGCGCGGGCGGGGCGTAGCGCAGCGTCGGGGGCGTCTCTGACAGGCGCAGCGGGCTGGCCGTGGTGACCACGTGGTTCACTGGCTCGCCGGCGGGCGGCTGGGCTCCCGGATAGCGCTCTTGCTCGACGCGCAGGCCACGGTGTTGCACATGGGGGTCGGCGTGGGCCTGGGCGATATTGTTGATGGGGCCGCAAGGCACGGAATTGGCTTCCAGCAGTGCGACCCATTGCGCCGTGGACCGGGTGCGCGTGAGCTCCATCATCATCGCGATCAGCGTCTTGCGGTTGTTGACGCGGCCGGTATTGGTGGCATAGCGCTCGTCGCGCGCCCAGTCCACGCCCGCGGCGTCGCAGAAGCGTGCGAACTGCCCGTCGTTGCCGATGGCCAGCAGCATATTGCCGTCGGCGGTCGGGAAGTCCTGGTAGGGCACCACGCTAGGGTGGATATTGCCTTGGCGCCGCGGCACGTCGCCGGCGTTCAGGAAGCCCGCGCCCTGGTTGGCCAGCACCGCCATCGCCACATCCAGCAGGGCGATGTCGATATGCTGGCCGCGGCCGGTGAAGTGGCGCGCTTCCAGCGCGCTCAGGATCGCGGTGGTGGCGTACATGCCGGTGAACAGGTCGATCACGGCCACGCCTACCTTCATCGGGCCGCCGCCGGGCTCGCCGTCGGCGTGGCCGGTGATGCTCATCAGGCCGCTCATGGCCTGGATCAGCAGGTCGTAGCCGGGCCGCGCCGCGTAGGGTCCGGTGTGGCCAAACCCCGTGACCGAGCAATAGATCAGGCGCGGGTTGAGCGCGCTCAGGCTGTCATAGTCCAGCCCGTAGCGCTTGAGGCCGCCGGTCTTGAAATTCTCCACCACCACATCGCTCTGCCGGGCCAGCTCGCGGATCAGCTCCTGTCCCTCGGGCGTGGCCATGTCCACGGTGACCGAGCGCTTGTTGCGGTTGGCGGCGGTGAAATAGCAAGCCTGCCGGGTCGGCGCGCCGGCCTCGTCGGCGAGGAAAGGGGGCCCCCAGTGGCGCGTATCGTCGCCTTCGCCGGGTTTTTCGATCTTGATCACGTCGGCGCCCATGTCCGCCAGGTTCTGGGTTGACCACGGTCCGGCCAGCACGCGCGAGAGATCGAGCACGCGCAGGTGACTCAGGGCGCCGGTGCGGGCGGAGGGGGGAGGAAGGCCAGCGGCCGGCGTAGCGGTGGAATCTGTCATGTCAGGTCAGGCGGTCTCAAGGCAGGCTGCCCGTCCTGGGGACGGGCAGCGTTGCACGCGGGCATGGTTCAGGTGTATTGGCGCGGGGCGCGGTGCTTACGCGCCGCGGGCCTCACGGATCATGTTGCGCGCGATGATGACCTGCTGGATCTGCGTGGTGCCCTCATACAGGCGGAACAGGCGCACATCGCGGTAGAAGCGCTCGATGCCGAACTCGGAAATATAGCCGGAACCGCCGAGAATCTGTACCGCGCGGTCCGCCACGCGGCCCACCATCTCGGTGGCGAACATCTTGCAGCACGAGGCTTCGGTGGAGACGTTCCTGCCTTCGTCGCGGCGGCGCGCGGCGTCGATCACCATGCATTCGGCGGCATAAAGCTCGGCCTGGCTGTCGGCCAGCATGGCCTGGATCAGCTGGAACTCGCAGATCGGCTGGCCGAACTGCTGGCGCTCCAGTGCGTAGTTCAGCGCGTCGCGCAGCACGCGCCTGGCCACCCCGACGCTGACCGCCGCAATGTGCAGCCGGCCCTTGTCGAGCACCTTCATCGCCGTCTTGAAGCCCTGGCCTTCCTTCAGGCCGATCAGGTTCTCGGCCGGTACGCGCACGTTGTCGAAGATCACGTCGCAGGTATGCGCGCCTTTCTGCCCCATCTTCACGTCGCGCTTGCCGAAGCTGATGCCGGGCGTCCTGGCATCGACGATAAATGCCGAGACGCCGGCCGAGCCCTTGATTTCAGGGTTGGTACGCGCCATCAGCGTGAACATGCCGGCCTGCGGCGCGTTGGTGATAAAGCGCTTGGTGCCGTTGACCACGTAGTGGTCGCCATTCCTGACCGCGGTGGTGCGCAGCGAACCGGCGTCCGAGCCGGCATCCGGTTCGGTCAGGGCAAAGGAGGCCAGGATCTCGCCGGTGGCCAGGCGGGGCAGCCACGCGGCCTGCTGCTCCGGCGTGCCATCCATCAGGATGCCCTGCGAGCCGATGCCCACGGTGGTGCCCAGCAGCGAGCGGAAGGCCGGCGAGGTCTGGCACAGCTCCATGACCACGCGCACTTCCTCCTCCATGGTCAGCTCCAGGCCGCCAAAGCGCTCGGGGATGGTCATGCCGAACAGGCCCATCTCGCGCATGTCCTGCACGATATCCTGCGGGATTTCGTCGGTCTCGGCGACCAGCGCCTCGGCGGGCACCAGGCGCTCGCGCACAAAGCGGCGCACGCTGTCGAGCAGGGCTTCGAGGATGTCGTTATCGCGGATCATGTCGGTTCTTCCTGGGTGTCGGGTCGGTGTCGGTTCGAGGGGGCGGGACCATCAGTCCAGCGTCACGCCCTTGAGCACGCTGGCCCACTGCGTGCGCTCGCGCGCGGCGGTGTTCACGACATCCTGCGTGGTGCCGCTCCACTGTTCGTAGCCCAGTTCGGCATAGCGCTTCCTGAGCTCAACGTCTTCCACGGCCTGCCGCACTGCTGCGGCCAGCTTCTGGGTCTGCTCGGGGGTTACGCCCTTGGGGGCGTAGATGGCGTACCAGCCGCCGGCTTCGTAGTCCTTGAGGCCGGCAATCCCGGATTCGCGGAAGGTGGGCACGCCGGGCAGCGATGCGCTGCGCTTGGGCGAGCCCACGGCGATGGGCTTGACCTTGCCGCTCTGCACATAGCCGCTGGCGGTGCTGATGATATCGAACATCACGTCGATCTGGCCGCCGATGGTGTCGGTCATGGCCGGGGCATTGCCCTTGTAGGGAATATGGTTCAGCTGGACCTGCGCCTGCCGGGCGAACAGGGCCATGGCGACGTGGTTGGAGCTGCCGACGCCCGAGGAGCCGTAGCTGAGCTTGCCGGGATGCGCCCTGGCGTAGGCAACCAGGTCCTGGGTGCCCTTGAACGGCTCCTTGACGTTGGCCACCAGCATGTTGTAGTAGCGCGCCACCGGTGCCACCGGGGCGAGGTCCTTGGCCGGGTCGTACGGCAGGCTCTTCATGATGTTGGGCGCGACCGTCAGCGCCGCGCTGGCGGCGAACCACAGCGTGGCGCCGTCGGGCCTGGCGCGGACCACTTCATAGCCGGCCAGCGTGGCATTGGCGCCGGGCTTGTTGTCGACGATGACGTTGGCGTTGAGCGCCTTGCCCAACGCCACCGCAAACAGGCGCGCGGCCTGGTCGGCGGGGCCGCCGGCCGCGTAGCCGACCACGAGGCGCACCGGCTGGCCGTTGGGCTGTGCCGAGGCAGTGGGAGTAGCCAGGGTTGCGCCGCACAGAGCCAGGGCGGCCAGCATGGCGTGGCGGCATGAGGTGGAAATCAAGATACTTCTCCTACGTAAAGCAAAGAGCCGATGGCAAAAGCCGAAAAGCAAAAGGCAAAAGGCGGGCGCAGCCCCCGCCGTCGCGCACGGGGGCTGTACGGTGAATGGAGTGGGTTTTCTCAGTAGCGTTCGAAGACCGCGGCAATACCCTGGCCGCCGCCGATGCACATGGTTTCCAGGCCATAGCGGCCGCCACGGCGCTGCAGTTCATGCAGCAGCGTGGCCAGGATGCGCACGCCGGTGGCGCCGATCGGATGGCCCAGCGAGATGCCCGAGCCGTTCACGTTCAGCTTCTGCTCGATCGCATCCTGGTCATGCCATTCCCAGCCCTTGAGCACGGCCAGCACCTGGCAGGCGAAGGCTTCGTTCAGCTCGACCAGGTCCATCTGGTCCAGCGTCAGGTTCAGGCGCGCCAGCAGCTTCTTCACCGCGGGCACCGGGCCGATGCCCATGTGCGAGGGCTCGCAGCCGGCCGCCGCCCAGCCCACCAGCGAGGCCATGGGGGTCAGGCCCAGTTCGGCCAGCTTGTCTTCGGCCACGATCAGGCAGGCGGCCGACGCGTCGTTCTGCTGGCTGGCGTTGCCAGCGGTGACGGTACCGTTCGGCATCAGCGTGCGCAGCTTGCCAAGGCTTTCACGCGTGGTTTCCGGGCGGAAACCTTCGTCGCGCGCGAACCGCACCGGATCGCCCTTGCGCTGGGGCACCTGCACGGGCACGACCTCGGCATCGAAGCGGCCGGCCTCCCAGGCTGCCGCGGCGCGTGCGTGGCTGCGGGCGGCGAAGACATCGGCCGCCTCGCGGCTGATGCCGTAGTCGCGCGCCAGGTTCTCGGCGGTCTCGATCATCCCGGAGATCTTGCCGAAGCGCTCGACCGGCTGGGAGCGTTCACGGCCGCGGTCGAGGCGGTCGAAGAAGCGCACATTGCCCGAGCGCGCGCCCCAGCGCATGTCGGTGGTGTAGTACTCGATATTGCTCATGCTCTCGACGCCGCCCGCGATCACCACGTCGGCGGCGCCGCTTTGCACCATCATCGAGGCCGTGACGATGGCCTGCAGGCCGCCGCCGCAGCGGCGGTCCAGCTGCATGCCCGGCACCTCGACCGGCAGGCCGGCCTGCAGCGCGGCCCAGCGGCCGACGCAGGGCACTTCGCTGTTGGCGTAGGACTGGGCAAAGACCACGTCGTCGATACGCGCGGGATCGATGCCGCTGCGTTCCACCACTGCGCGCACGGCGGTGGCGGCCAGTTCCTCCACGGGCACCGGGCGCAAGCTGCCGCCGAAGGTGCCGACGGGCGTGCGGAGGGGAGTGACGATTGCAGCTCTGCGCATGGAAGTCTCCTTGGAACTCTGTGTTGGGATGAGCAAGTAAGTCAGTTGGCCAGCGTGTGCCCGGGAAGGGCGACGAAGGCCGCGCCGCACTGGCGCAGCAGGGCGTGGGCCTGGCGTTCCAGGTCCGCGCGGTGTTCGGGGGCGGCAATGTCCAGCATGCGGCGCACGCGCTGCGACAGCGTCTGGCCGCGCAGGTCGGCAACGCCGTGTTCGGTGACGATCAGGCCCGCGTCCGAGCGGGGCGTGCTGACCGGGCCGGACAACTGGGCCACGATGCGGCTCGCGCCCTTGGCGGTTGCCGGCAGCGCGACGATGGGCAGGCCACCGCGGCTGCGCGCGGCGCCGCGCAGGAAGTCCACGGCACCGCCGACGGCGCCGACATAGACGCCGGCGGCAACTTCGGCGTTCACCTGGCCGGTGAGGTCGACCTCGATGGCGGAGTTGATGGCGGTCAGCTTGTCGACGCTGGCCAGCACCTCGGGGTGATGGGTATAGGCGGTCTCGCGCAGCTGCAGCTGCGGATTGCGGTGGGCCCAGCGCCGCAGCCGTTCGCTGCCCATCAGGATGCCGGCGATGCCCACGCCCGTATCGATGCTCTTGCGTGCGTTGGTCAGCACCCCGGCTTCGGCCAGCGCCGCAATGCCGTCGCCGATCGCGCCGCTGTGCAGCCCCAGGTCGCGGTGGCCATTCAGCGCAACGACCACGGCCTCTGGCAGGTTGCCGATGCCCATCTGCAGGGTGGCGCCATCCTCCACCCAGCCGGCGATTTGACGGGCGATGGCCTGTTCGGCCGCGCCGGGCGCGCTGCGGTCAAGGCTGATCGGCGGGTGCAGCGCTTCGACCTGCAGGTCGATATCGTCCGCGCTCAGGTAGCGGCTGCCGTGGGTCCACGGCACCTCAGGGTTCACCTCGGCGATGATGACGCGGGCGCGGTCGAGCGCCGCGGGGAGGTATTCATGCACCAGCCCCAGGCTGTGGCGCCCCTGCTCGTCGGCGGGCGAGACCTGCACCAGCGCCACGTCCGCCCGCAGCGTGCCCTGGCGGATCAGCCCGGGCAGGTGCGAATAGTGGCTGGGCACGATGTCCAGCACGCCGGCCCTGGCCAGTTGCCGGTGCGGGCCGCTGGCGGCGTAGCCGAAGAAGTCGAGCACATCCGCCTGGGCCGGCTGCAGCGTGTCTGACTGCCCGATGCCGACAAAGACACTGAGCCGTCCGCCCTGGGCGATGGCGTGGCGGTGCTCCACCAGTGCGCGCGTCAGCGTCAGCGGCTCGGCGGTCGCTTGCCCCCACCAGATATGGTCTCCGGGGCGGATCAGGGCTTGCAGGCGGGAGGCGAGGGTGTGCATGTCCACGGGGCAGCGGTCAGTCGGCGCATGCGCCGGATAGCCCGGAGCATGTTCCCAAAGCGTGGTTTGCGCTATTTGACAATGCCAATGGCGGACTTTGGCGAAAGCGAAAGGCCTTAACCGTCGCCAGGACTTAACCCCGGTGGAAGGCGCGCTTTCGGAAAGGCTGATTGTCCAACCGGCCGAACGCCGCGACTATTGCGGTTATCACAAGGAGGCGGCCGTCCGCCAGAGACCGAACGCAAGCCAAGCGCCATGATCGAACAGACCCAATCGAACAACTTCCAAGAAATCCGCGACGCCATCCGCGCGCTTTGCGCGGAGTTTCCCGATGAGTACTTCCGCAAGGTGGACGAGCAGCGCGCCTACCCCGAGGCCTTTGTCAATGCGCTGACCGCGGCGGGCTGGCTGGCGGCGCTGATTCCGCAGGAGTACGGTGGTTCCGGCCTGGGTCTGACCGAAGCCTCGGTCATCATGGAAGAGATCAACCGCTGCGGCGGCAACTCCGGCGCCTGCCACGGCCAGATGTACAACATGGGCACGCTGCTGCGGCACGGCTCCAGGGCACAGAAGGACAAGTACCTGCCGAAGATTGCCTCGGGGGAATGGCGCCTGCAGTCCATGGGCGTGACCGAGCCCACCACCGGCACTGACACCACCAAGATCAAGACCTCGGCGGTCAAGAAGGACGGACGCTACGTCGTCAACGGCCAGAAGGTCTGGATCAGCCGCGTCCAGCACAGCGACTTCATGATCCTGCTGGCGCGCACCACGCCGCTGGCCGACGTGAAGAAGAAGAGCGAGGGGATGTCCATCTTCATGGTGGACCTGCACGAGGCGCAGAAGAAGGGCCTGACCGTGCGCCCCATCCCCAACATGGTCAACCACGAGACCAATGAACTGTTTTTCGAGGACCTGGAAATCCCCGAGGAAAACCTGATCGGTGAAGAGGGCAAGGGCTTCAAGTACATCCTCGATGGCCTGAACGCCGAGCGCACGCTGATCGCGGCCGAGTGCATCGGCGACGGCTATTGGTTCATCGACCGCGTGACCAAGTACGTCAGGGAACGCGAGGTCTTCGGCCGCCCCATCGGCCAGAACCAGGGCGTGCAGTTCCCGATCGCCGAGTCCTTTATCGAACTGGAAGCGGCAAACCTGATGCGCTGGAAAGCCTGTGAGCTGTTTGACAAGCACGAGCCCATGGGGGCCCAGGCCAACATGGCCAAGTACCTGGCGGCCAAGGCGAGCTGGGAAGCCGGCAACGCCTGCCTGCAGTTCCACGGTGGTTTCGGCTTTGCCTGCGAATACGACGTGGAGCGCAAGTTCCGGGAAACGCGGCTGTACCAGGTGGCACCGATCTCCACCAACCTGATCTACTCTTTCGTCGCCGAACACGTCCTGGGCCTGCCGCGCTCATTCTGAGCGATGGACGGCGCGCCAGCCCCCAATATTCAAGGGGCTGGCCAGATGGAACCCCGGCAGCAACGGCGCCGGGGTTCCTGCTTCGCCCAGGCCCCGAATTCCCCTCCCTGTCTCCTCTCTTCGCCCGCGCAGCCGGATCCAGCCCGATCCTCAAATCGGAAACTGCGTCGTCGACAGCACCTGCTTGAGCACCATGAACGAGCGAATCTGCCGCACGCCCGGCAGGTAGAGCAACTGCTCCGCGTGGAGGCGGTTGAAGCTCTCGCTGTCCTTGGTCCTGAGCATCATGATGTAGTCGAACTCGCCGGTGACTTCATGGCATTCCATACAGCCTGATACCTTCTGCGCCGCTTTCTCAAAGGCGGCAAACGACTCGGGCGTGGACCTGTCCAGCACGACCCCGATGATGACCAGCATTCCTGCGTCCAGCGGAGCCGGGTTCAGCAGCGCCACGACGCCGCGGATCAGGCCATCTGCCTTCAGGCGTTCCACGCGGCGCAGGCACGCGGGCGGGCTGAGGCTGACCTTGCCCGCCAGGGCCAGGTTGGAAATGGACGCATCGCGCTGCAAGGCGCGCAGGATGGCCTTGTCCGTGCGATCCAGCACCGGCGCGGGCTGCGCGGAGGTCTCGGATTTCGCACGAAATTTTATTCTGGATGTCGCCATTTCTACGAAATAAAGAAAATTTCATGGTGCTTCCTGGCTTTTTATCGTGCAAGAAGTCGCAGATATTTGCAAGCACCTTTCGTCCCAGCCTTCTTATGATGATTCCAGATGCGGCGTCGCGCGGCGTCCGTGCGAATGCCGGGCTTTGCGGCTGCAAGGCGCCCGCATGCCAACCGCAACCTGGAGCCAGTCATGAACCTGAAGCAATTTCCGCGTCATTCCCTGACCTTCGGCCCGACGCCGATCCATCCGCTATCGCGGCTGAGCGAAAGCCTGGGTGGCAAGGTCGAGCTCTATGCCAAGCGCGACGACTGCAACAGCGGGCTCGCCTTTGGCGGCAACAAGACGCGCAAGCTCGAATACGTCATTCCAGACGTGCTGGCGCAGGGCGCCGATACGCTGGTCTCGATCGGCGGGATCCAGTCGAACCACACGCGCCAGGTTGCCGCCATCGCGGCCCACCTGGGGCTGAAGTGCGTGCTGGTGCAGGAGAACTGGGTCAACTACTCCGACGCGGTTTATGACCGCGTGGGCAACATCCAGATGTCGCGCATCATGGGGGCCGACGTGCGCCTGGTCAGCGAAGGCTTCGACATCGGTATTCGCCCCAGCTGGGAAGAAGCCATGGAGAGCGTGCGCAAGGCGGGCGGCAAGCCCTACCCGATTCCGGCAGGCTGCTCGGAGCATCCGCTCGGCGGTCTCGGCTACGTAGGCTTCGCCGAGGAAGTGCGGGAGCAGGAAGCCGGACTCGGCTTCAGGTTCGACTACATCGTGGTCTGCTCGGTCACCGGCAGCACGCAGGCGGGCATGGTGGTCGGATTCGCTGCCGACGGCCGCGCGGACCGGGTCATCGGCATCGATGCATCGGCCAAGCCGGAACCGACGCGCGCGCAGATCCTGCGCATCGCCCGCCATACCGCGGAGCTGGTCGGCCTCGGCCGCGACATCACTGAAGCGGACGTGGTGCTGGACACCCGCTATGGCGGACCCGAATACGGCCTGCCTTCGGCCGGCACCCTGGAAGCCATCCGCCTCAGCGCCAGGCTGGAGGGCATGATGACGGACCCGGTCTATGAGGGCAAGTCCATGCAGGGCATGATCGACATGGTCCGTCGCGGCGAGTTTCCGCAAGGATCGAAAGTCCTCTTTGCGCACCTCGGCGGGGTGCCGGCACTGAACGCCTACAGCTTCCTGTTCAAGGACGGGTGATTCCATGCGCAGGTGCGCAGCCGGGATTCCCCGGATGCCCGGTTAATCGTTGCCCGCCTGCGCGCCCGCCCCAAAGCGCAGGCGCAGGCTCCGGTTGGCATCGTGCAGCGAACCGTCCGCCGCTTCCACCACGCGGTGCAGGTAGTCTTCGCTGGCGTCTAGCAGCGCCCCGTACAGGGTGTGGCACAAGCCGCGCGCGGTGCGGCCGGGCCAGTCTTGCGGCAGCATCGCTTCGGGCAGGTTGGGGTCGCGCAGCAGCACACGCCGGTATTCGTGCACCAGGAGCGTCCGCACGAAGAAAGCATCGGCCGGAGCAAGCCCGGCGGCCTCTTCGGCCAGCGGCGCAAAGCGGCGCAGCAGTGCCTGCCAGGCAGCGGCCACGTCGCCGAGCTTGAAGGTCTGGTGCATCAGCGCCTGCAGTGGCCGGATGGAAAACGCCTCGAGGCTGCTTGCCTCCATCACCGCCACATCGTCCTGCGCGCGTGCGGCCTGGAGGATTTCGCGCAGCGAGGCGAGGTCCGCTTGGGGGTGGGCCATCACCCCTGGCGCGATGGCGCCGAAGCCCTCCCACAGCAATTCCCGCTTCAGCTTCTGCCGGACCGTGGCGCGTACGTCACCGCGCACCATCACCAGGGTCCAGCGGCCGTCCCATTCGGATGCCTCGCCCGCATAGATGCGCTTGCCGGCGTGCAGTACACGCTGCAAACCGGCGTCTGACAGCCCGTAGTAGCTGCGCCGCCCCATCCTGGTCGCGGCCAGCCAGTCGTCGGCGGTAAGGCGGAAGGTGGCGGTGCGCACCAGCCGGTCATTGATGCCGAACGGCGCCGCCAGCCGGATCAGGCTGCCCAGCCAGATGGCCTGCGGCCGCGGCGCCACCACATCGCCGAACAAGGTCACCAGCATGGAATTGGCGCCCAGCTTCAGCCCGCGTGCCAGCCGCGCCACGCGGGGAGAAACCGGATCTGTGCCTGGCGTCGCCATCGGCCCGCTCCCTGAAGTGATACACAAATGCAGATTGATTGAATCAAATTGTATCACTACCATCCGTTGCAACTGACGATGTTGATGCAGGTCAAGACCCCGATTCAGAGCAACCAAGAGCGGAGCAAAGGATGTACGCACAGCTGGTGGAGACAGGAGCGACGAGGCTTCGCGCCATGGAAGAAATGGAGCCGCAGGAGCGCGAGTTCCAGGCGCGCGTCGATGCCGGGATCAAGATCGAGGCCAAGGACTGGATGCCGGAGGCCTATCGCAAGACCCTGGTCCGCCAGATCTCGCAGCATGCCCATTCCGAGATCGTGGGCCAGCTGCCGGAAGGCAACTGGGTCACCCGCGCGCCGACGCTGGAGCGCAAGGCAGTCTTGCTGGCCAAGATCCAGGATGAGGCCGGCCATGGCCTGTATCTCTACAGCGCGGCCGAGACCCTGGGCGTGTCGCGCGACCAGATGCTGGGCGACCTGCACACCGGCAAGGCCAAGTATTCCAGCATCTTCAACTACCCGACGCTGAGTTGGGCCGACATCGGCATGATCGGCTGGCTGGTCGACGGCTCGGCCATCATCAACCAGGTGCCGCTGTGCCGCTGCTCGTTCGGGCCCTATGCGCGCGCCATGGTGCGCGTGTGCAAGGAAGAGTCGTTCCACCAGCGCCAGGGCTACGACATCCTGCTGTCGCTGTGCAACGGCACCCCCGAGCAGAAGCAGATGGCGCAGGACGCGCTCAATCGCTGGTGGTGGCCGGCGCTGATGATGTTCGGCCCGTCCGACGGCGATTCGCCCAACAGCGCGCAATCCATGCAATGGCGCATCAAGCTGTTCTCCAATGACGAGCTGCGCCAGAAGATGGTCGACCAGACCGTGCCGCAGGCAGAGTACCTGGGCCTGGCCATTCCGGATCCCGAACTGAAGTGGAACGAGGAGCGCGGCCACTATGACTTCGGCGAGATCGACTGGTCCGAGTTCTACAACGTCATCCAGGGCAACGGCCCCTGCAACCGCGACCGCCTGCGCACCCGCGTCAAGGCCTGGGAAGAGGGCGCGTGGTTCCGCGATGCCCTGGTGACCCACGCCGACAAGCAGGCCCAGCGCGCCGCCGCGTGACCCCGCGGCGCCCGGCGCCGCCATCCATCCAACGCAATGACACAGGAGGTTGCCATGAAAGAGTGGCCGCTTTGGGAGATCTTTATCCGCAGCCAGCACGGCCTGGCCCACAAGCACGTGGGCAGCCTGCACGCGCCCGACGGCGAAATGGCGATCAACAACGCGCGTGACGTCTATACGCGCCGCAACGAGGGCGTCAGCGTCTGGGTGGTGAAGGCCGGCGACGTGGTCGCCAGCAGCCCCGGCGACAAGGGCCCGCTGTTCGAGCCGGCCAACAGCAAGGTCTACCGCCACCCGACGTTCTTCCCGATGCCGGAAGCCGTCAAGCACATCTGATACGGCCCGCATGATGGACAACCACAAGCTCGAATACCTGCTGCGCCTCGGCGACGCCACGCTGGTCCTTGGCCAGCGCCTGTCGGAATGGTGCGGCCGCGGCCCGGCGCTGGAAGAGGACATCGCGCTGACCAATGTCGCGCTCGACCTGATCGGCCAGACCCGGCTGTGGCTGGGCTACGCCGCGGAAGTGGAGGGCGCCGGCCGCAGCGCCGACCAGATGGCCTACCTGCGCGACGCGCACCAGTTCCGCAACCCGCTGCTGGTGGAGCAGCCCAACGGCAGCTATGCCGATACGCTGGCGCGGCAGTTCCTGTTCGACACCTGGCACTACTTCCTGCTCGACGGGCTGCAGCGCTCGACCGATGCCCGCATCGCCGAGATCGCCGCCAAGTCGCTCAAGGAAGTGACCTACCACGTGCGCCGCAGCGCCGACCTGGTGGTGCGCCTGGGCGACGGCAGCGAAGAGAGCCACCGCCGCATGCAGGATGCCTTCAACGACCTGTGGATGTTCAGCGATGAGCTGTTCGAGTCCGACGCGGGCGACGCCGCGCTGGTGCAGGCCGGCCTGGTGCCGGATCCCGCATCACTGGCCGAACCGTGGCAGCGCCACGTGGCCGCGGTGCTGGAAGAAGCCACGCTGCAGCTGCCTGCGGGCACGTGGTCGCAAAGCGGCGGCCGCCACGGCCGCCATACCGAACACCTCGGCTACCTGCTGGCCGAAATGCAGTTCCTGCAGCGCGCCTATCCGGGCGCCAGCTGGTGAACGCCATGACTGCGCAAGCGATCGCACGCCCGGCGCTCGGGCAGGTCTGGACCTGGCTCGATACGGTGCCCGATCCCGAGATCCCGGTGATCTCGGTGGTGGATCTCGGCATTGTGCGCGACGTGGCATGGGAGGACGACGCCTGCGTCGTCACCATCACCCCGACGTACTCCGGCTGCCCGGCCATGACCGTGATCCGGGAGGAGATCGAGCGCACGCTGGCTGCGCAGGGCATTGCCAGCGTGCGCGTGCGCACGCAGCTGGCGCCGGCCTGGACCACCGACTGGATGACGCCGCGCGGCAAGGCCAGCCTGGGCGGCTACGGCATTGCGCCGCCGGCCCAGCAGGTGATCGACATCAGCGGCATCAGCCGCAAGGCGGCGCCGGCGCTGGTGGTGGCGTGCCCGCACTGCGGCTCGCGGCACACGCGGCTGGTGAGCCAGTTCGGCTCGACCGCCTGCAAGGCCCTGTACCGCTGCGGCGACTGCAAGGAACCGTTCGATTACTTCAAGGCGCACTGAGCCTGACCGGGGTAGTGAGATGAGCAAATTCCATGAACTGACCGTGGCCTCGGTCACCCGCGAAACCCGCGATGCCGTGGCCGTGACCTTTGCCGTGCCGGATGAACTGGCCGACACCTACCGCTACATCCAGGGCCAGCACCTGACGCTGCGCACCGGCATCGGCGGCGAGGACGTGCGCCGCTCGTACTCGATCTGCTCGGCGGTGCAGGACGCGCAGCTGCGCGTCGCGATCAAGCGCGTCGACGGCGGCCTGTTCTCCAACTGGGCCAACGAACAACTGCAGCCCGGCATGAAGCTGGAAGTGATGCCGCCATCCGGCCACTTCCACGTGCCGCTGTCTGCCACGCAGGCGAGGCACTACGTGGCCTTCGCCGCCGGCAGCGGCATCACGCCGATGCTGTCGATCATCAAGACTACGCTGGAGGCCGAGCCCCAGAGCCGCTTCACGCTGTTCTACGGCAACCGCGCCTCGTCTTCGGTGCTGTTCAAGGAAGAGCTGGAAGACCTGAAGGACACCTACCTGCAGCGCTTCAACCTGGTGTTCGTGCTCAGCCGCGAGCAGCTGGATATCGACCTGTTCAACGGCCGCATCGACGGCGAGAAGGTCAATGCCTTGCTCAAGCACTGGGTCAAGCCGCAGGACATCGACATCGCCTTTATCTGCGGCCCGCACTCGATGATGGAAGAGGTGTCGCAGGCGCTGCTCGACAACGGCGTGGACAAGGCCCGCATCAAGCGCGAGCTGTTTGCCACCAGCATTCCCGCGGCCCGCCCGGCGGCGCATGCGCACAAGCAGGTGGGGCAGCAGCAGTGCGAGGTCACGGTGATCCAGGACGGCCGCACGCGCTCCTTCACGCTGGAGAAGAACAAGGAGACGGTGCTGGATGCCGCGCTGGCGCAAGGCATCGAGCTGCCTTACTCATGCAAGGGCGGGGTCTGCTCGACCTGCCGCTGCAAGCGCATCGAAGGCGAGGTCGACATGGACGTCAACTTTGCGCTGGAGGACTACGAAGTCGCGCGCGGCTTCATCCTCAGCTGCCAGAGCTACGCCGTCAGCGACAGGCTGGTGATCGACTTCGACCAGGAAACCTGAAGCGCTTCCCGCGGCAATCCCTTGCCGCCATCCCGAACCATACGCAAACCATTCTGCCCCCGGAGCAAGCCGTGTCCCATCCGTTTTTTGAACGCCACCAGGCGCTGCTGGAACAAGCCACCCAAGCCATTGCCGAGCGCGGCTACTGGAGCCCGTTCAGCGAAATGCCGAGCCCCAGGGTCTACGGCGAAACCGCCAACGCCGACGGCAAGGCTGCCTTCGAGGCCCGCCTGAACCGCCCGTTCGCGCTGTCGCAGCCGGGCACCGTCGGCCAGGCCGGCAAGGAAGTCTCGCCCTACGGCGCGGAACTGGGCATCACCTATCCGAAGCCCGACCTCGACCAGCTCTTTGCCGGCATGGCCGAAGGCATGCCGGCCTGGCGCAAGGCCGGGCCGGAAGCCTGGGTCGGCGTGTCGCTGGAAATCCTGCAGCGCCTGAACCGCCGCAGCTTCGAGATTGCCTACGCGGTAATGCACACCACCGGCCAGGCCTTCATGATGGCCTTCCAGGCCGGCGGCCCGCACGCGCAGGACCGCGGGCTGGAAGCGGTGGCCTACGCCTGGGACGAGATGCGCCGCATTCCGAAGCAGGCCATCTGGGAGAAGCCGCAGGGCAAGAACGAGCCGCTGCGCATGGAGAAGCGCTACAGCGTGGTGCCGCGCGGCGTGGGCCTGGTGATCGGCTGCTGCACCTTCCCGACCTGGAACGGCTATCCCGGCCTGTTCGCCAGCCTGGCGACCGGCAACGCGGTGGTGGTCAAGCCGCACCCGGGCGCGATCCTGCCGCTGGCGATCACCGTCGAGGTGGCGCGCGAGGTGCTGCAGGAAGCCGGCTTCGACCCCAACCTGGTCACGCTGGTGGCCAACGACCCGACCGAGCGCATGGCGTCCACGCTGGCGCTGCGCCCGGAAGTGCGCCTGATCGACTTCACCGGCAGCAGCGCCAATGGCAACTGGCTGGAGCGCAACGCGCACCAGGCCCAGGTCTATACCGAGAAGGCCGGCGTCAACCAGATCGTGATCCACTCCACCAGCGACTTCAAGGGCATGGTGCGCAATATCGCGTTCTCGCTGGCGCTGTACTCGGGCCAGATGTGCACGGCACCGCAGAACATCTATGTGCCGAAGGGCGGCATCGACACGCCGGAAGGGCACCTCAGCTTCGACCAGGTGGCCGCGGCGATCGGGGAGGGCGTGGTCAGGCTCACCAGCGATGCGGCCAAGGCGGTGGAGCTGCTCGGCGCGATCCAGAACGACGGGGTGGTTCAGCGCATCGAATCGTCGCGCGCACTGGGCGAGATCGTCGCCGACAGCCGCGTGCTGGAGCACCCGGAGTTCCCCGGCGCGCGCATCCGCACGCCGCTGGTGCTCAAGGTGGACGCCAGCGACGAGGACAAGATCATGCAGGAATTGTTCGGCCCGATCTCGTTCATCGTCGCCACCGACAACACCGCGCACAGCATCGCGCTGGTGCACCGCGGCGCGAAGGAACATGGCGCACTGACGTTGTCGGCCTACACCACCGATGCCGGCATGGCCGAGGGCATCCGCGAAGCCGCCGAGGACGCGGGCGTGGCCCTGTCGCTGAACCTGACCGGGGGCGTGTTCGTCAACCAGTCGGCCGCGTTCAGCGACTTCCACGCCACCGGCGCCAACCCGGCAGCCAATGCCTCGCTGTCGGATGCGGCTTTCGTCGCCAACCGCTTCCGCGTGGTACAGAGCCGTTCCCATATCTGATGCAGTCGCAGTACCCGGCGCCGGCCCCCAATAGAAATGCGGCGCAATCATAACGATGATGGAGTAGACAATGGTTCAACGCATCCCCAACCCCAACGAGCTGGAGCCGATCGAGCGCGCCAGCCGCGACGAACTGCAGGCGCTGCAGCTGGAACGGCTGAAATGGAGCGTGCGCCATGCCTACGACAACGTGCCGCATTACCGCAAGGCCTTCCATGCGGCCGGGGTGCATCCGGACGACCTGCAGTCGCTGTCGGACCTGTCGAAGTTCCCGTTCCTGACCAAGCAGGACCTGCGCGACAACTATCCCTTCGGCATGTTCGCGGTGCCGCGCGAGAAGGTGGCGCGCGTGCATGCGTCGAGCGGCACCACGGGCAAGCCGACCGTGGTCGGCTATACCGCGAAGGATATCGATACCTGGGCCAGCGTGGTGGCGCGCTCGATCCGCGCCGCCGGCGGCCGCGCCGGCGACCTGGTCCATGTCAGCTATGGCTACGGCCTGTTCACGGGCGGCCTGGGTGCCCACTATGGCGCCGAGAAGGCCGGCTGCACGGTGATCCCCATGTCCGGCGGACAGACCGAGAAACAGGTGCAGCTGATCCGCGAGTTCGAGCCCAACATCATCATGGTGACGCCGTCATACATGCTGAACCTGATCGAGGAGATGGAGCGCCAGGGCATGGATCCGTCGGAAAGCTCGCTCAAGGTGGGCATCTTCGGCGCCGAGCCGTGGACGGATGCGATGCGCGCCGAAATCGAGGCACGTGCCGGTATCGACGCGGTGGACATCTACGGCCTGTCTGAAGTCATGGGGCCGGGTGTCGCTTGCGAATGCATCGAGAGCAAGGACGGTCCGGTGATCTGGGAAGACCACTTCTACGCCGAGATCATCGATCCGGTCACCGGCGAGGTGCTGCCGGATGGAGAAGAGGGCGAACTGGTGTTCACGTCGCTCACCAAGGAAGCGCTGCCGGTGATCCGATACCGCACGCGCGACCTGACGCGCCTGCTGCCGCCCACCTCGCGTTCGATGCGCCGCATCGGCAAGATCACCGGCCGTTCGGACGACATGCTGATCATCCGCGGCGTCAATGTGTTCCCGTCGCAGATCGAGGAGCTGATCCTGAAGACGCCGGCGCTGGCGCCGCAGTACCAGCTGGTGGTGACCCGCGACGGCCACCTGGACAAGCTGGAAGTGCGCGTCGAAGCGCGGCCCGGAGGTTCGGCACCCCTCTGCGCGGACGACCGCGCGATGCTGGAGCGCGAGCTGAAGGACCAGATCAAGACCTACGTGGGCGTGACCACGCGCGTGCAGGTGGTGGATGCGGACGGCATCGAGCGCACCACGGTCGGCAAGGCACGGCGGGTGCTCGATATGCGGCCGAAGTTCACGCACGAGCAGCCGGTCGGGGCGATCTGAACGTATCGCATGAACTGACAAGCCATTGCATGTGTGCTCCCTCTCCCCATGCGGGGAGAGGGAGCACACCGCCGCAAGAGTTCAAGTCTCAACGAACCACTCAACGATGGCGCCCACCCAGAGGCGCCGTGCCCCCTGCGCCAAAGGAGACCACCATGGACGCGCGACAACTGGAAACCATCCAGAACCACCCCGATTTCATCCGGCTGACCAACGGGCGGACCCGCCTGGGCTGGTCGCTGACGCTGGTCATGCTGGCGATCTACTTCGGCTTTATCCTGCTGCTGGCGTTCTCGCCGGCCACGCTCGGCACACCGCTCGGCGCGGGTGTGATGACGGTGGGCATTCCCGTCGGCGTGGCGGTGATCGTCTCGGCCGTGCTGCTGACCGGGATCTACGTGTACCGGGCCAACCGCGACCTGGATCCGCTCAACGAACGCGTGCGCAAGGAGTGCCGGGCATGAAACCCGCCAACCGTTACCTGTGCGCGGCCCTGCTCGGGCTTGCCAGCATGGCCGCCGCGGCGGCCCCCGCCATCCAGGGCGATGCCGCGCCGCGGCCGCTGAACTGGAGCGCCATCGTGATGTTCCTGCTGTTCGTGCTGTTCACGCTCGGCATTACCCGATGGGCCGCGCGCCGCACGCGCTCGGCATCCGACTTCTATGCCGCCGGAGGCGGGCTGAGCGGCTTCCAGAACGGCCTGGCCATCGCCGGCGACATGGTCTCGGCTGCCTCCTTCCTCGGCATCTCCGCGATGATGTTCGACAAGGGCTATGACGGACTGATCTACGCGCTGGGCGTGGTGGCGGGCTGGCCGATCATCCTGTTCATCGTCGCCGAACGGCTGCGCAACCTTGGCCGCTATACCTTTGCCGACGTGGTGTCATACCGGCTGGCGCAGAAGCCGGTGCGGATCACCGCCGCCTGCGGCACGCTGACGGTGGTGATCATGTACCTGGTGGCGCAGATGGTCGGCGCCGGCAAGCTGATCGAGCTGCTGTTCGGCACCAGCTATGAGTCCGCCGTGGTGATCGTCGGCCTGTTGATGGTGCTGTATGTGATGTTCGGCGGCATGCTGGCCACCACCTGGGTGCAGATCATCAAGGCCGCGCTGCTGCTGGGCGGCGTGACCTTCATGGCGGTGATGGTGCTGGCGTACTTCGGCTTCAGCCCGGAAGCCATGTTCGCCGGCGCGGCGAAGGTGCATGACAAGGGGCTGGCGATCCTGTCTCCGGGCGGGCTGGTGTCCAATCCCATCGATGCGATCTCGCTGGGGGTGGGCATGATGTTCGGCACCGCGGGCCTGCCGCACATCCTGATGCGCTTCTTCACGGTGGCAGACGCCCGCGAGGCGCGCAAGTCCGTGCTCTACGCCACCGGCTTCATCGGCTACTTCTACGTGCTGATCCTGGTGGTGGGCTTCGGTGCGATCGTGATGGTGGGCGCGGATCCGGCCTACCGCGACGCGGCCGGCAAGATCATCGGCGGCAGCAATATGGTGGCGGTGCACCTGTCGCACGCGATCGGCGGCGATCTCTTCCTGGGCTTTATCTCGGCGGTGGCGTTCGCGACCATCCTCGCGGTGGTGGCGGGCCTGGCCCTGTCGGGCGCTTCCGCGGTCTCGCATGACCTGTACGCCAACGTGTTCCGCCGCGGGCAGGCCAACGAGAAGGACGAGATCCGGGTGTCCAAGGCGGCCACCCTGGTGATCGGCGTGCTGGCCATGGTGCTGGGCGTGATGTTCGAGAAGCAGAACATCGCCTTCCTGTCCGGCCTGGTGCTGGCGATCGCGGCCTCGGTCAACTTCCCGGTGCTGTTCCTGTCGATGTTCTGGAAAGGCCTGACCACGCGCGGCGCCGTGGCCGGCAGCCTGGCCGGGCTGGTGTCAGCGGTGGCGCTGCTGGTGCTGGGCCCGACGGTCTGGGTGGGCATCCTGCATCATGACAAGGCGATCTTCCCGTATGCCAACCCGGCGCTGTTCTCGATGACGCTGGCCTTCGCCAGCGCCTGGCTGGCGTCGGTGCTGGACCGCTCCACCCAGGCCAGCACCGAGCGCCAGCGCTATGGTGCGCAGTTCGTGCGTGCGATGACCGGGATCGGGGCTGCCGGGGCGAGCCAGCATTGATCCGGGGGGGCAGGGCCGCGTAGCAGCAACGCTATTCGGTCAGTGGTTTCTGCGGCAGCCGCGCCGGCGGGCGCGGCTCTTCCCCGGTAATGGCGGTGAACTCGCCGCGGGTAAGGTTCTGCTTGTCGCCATTCGACAGGTGCAGGACTGCATAGACGTCGCCTTCCTCCTCCGGCAACACCCGCACGCTGATAATGTGGTCGGGGTTGAGAAAGAAGCCCGGCCTCAGCTCGATAAGATGCCCGGGCATGCTCTGCTGAGGCGGCGGAGTCTTCGCCGCTCGCGCAGCGGAGCCGTGCCCTCGGCGTGGGAGGTCCGTGTTTTCATCAGGTGGGGGCTTCTTCTCCATTTGCCAACTCCTGCTATGGCCCGGGCACGGGCATTACTTCAACGGACCGTCATGCAGTCGCCGTCGCAAGCCGGCAGCTTCGGCAAGCAGCGTTCCGGCGGACCGGCCTCGTACGAGCACACCAGATAGGCACGGTGTACCACACCGGCGTCTTCCGGGAACAGGAAGTCGCCGATCACGACCGGTCGCTCGTCGCTCAGGTACGGGAACGGGTACTCGATCACACCATGGAAGAGGCACGGCCAATCCTCGCTGGCCACGCAGGTCAGGAAGAAGCGGTCGCAGCACGCTTCGCCGTCGTCCTCGCATGCGCAGTCGCGATCTGGCACGAACTCGATCTCATGGTTGCGCGCGCCGCTGCAGCCTTGGGCCTCGAACCACAGTTCGACGCGGCGCATGCGCACCGGCCGCTGGCCCGGCAGGTACGGGAACATGCCGCGGCTCATGCGCAGCGTGAGCGCACGCGTGCAGCCGGGCATTCCTGCCGCCGGCACGGCTGCCTTGAACCGCTGCCACGCATCGGCGAAGTCCTGCTTCCAGTCAAAGAAGCGCAGCCCCGCGCCGGGCAGCAGGCAGGACGCGGCGGCCCAGCTTGCCTTGCGCAGCAGCGCTCCGCCTTCGCGAGCGGTGTAGCTCAACTGGACGATCAGGTCGCTTACCGTGTCAATGTCGAACGCGTTGGTCTCGATGGGCAGCTCGATGCGCCAGCGGCTGACCGCCCCGGCGTATTCGAACGGCAGGTAGCGCTCGTCGCGGAAATTGAGCTCGAACAGCCCCGAGTCGTTCTGCCCGGTGGAAGTTGCGATCGCTTCGGTTGCGCCATAGCGCTTCACGATGCGCGGATCATCCCTGGTCGCCTCGTAGCGCCGGCGCTCGCAGCAGCCGCAGGTGCATTCGCCAGGGCAGCAGTCTTCGACGTCGAGCAGCGTGGGCTCGATGCGGGTCGCGCTGCTCAGCAGCGTCAGCTTGCAGTGCACGCCCGTGTAAGGGCCCACGACAGAGGGGATGGTCAGGCTGACGCTCTTGACGCGGCGCAGGTAGTGTCCGGGGTATTCGCGGTCGAGGCGCCATTCGGGAATCTCGATCTCGCACATGCCTGTCGCCTTCAGCTGCAGGAACGCGAGCGGAAAATCAATCCGCAGCGACAGCCGCGTCACCAGCTCCTGCTCGCGCCGGTTCTGGTCGTAGTACGCCTTTTCCATTGCGCGCAGCGACGTCGACAGCCGCTCGCCGGCCAGCAGGCCTTCGTGCAGACCGTCCCAGATATCCGGTGGCAGTTGCGTCTGCGTGGTCAGCTCGCGTTCCAGCTGGAACGCGCGTTGTGCCTGGCGTGCCCAGCACCAGGCGATCTCGAACATCTGGTGGTGCAGCGCCGCTGTCTCCTGCTGCAGGAACAGGTAGAGCGCGTGATTGGTGAACTTGTCGCGCAGGAAGTCCTGCAGCTCCGCCGCCTGCTGCTTCTGCTGCACCAGGTTGTTCAACTGGCGCAGCGCCACGCCGCGGCGCCGCTCGGCGCCAAGGATCTGCCGCTCGATCTGCTGGATCTCGATATCGAGCACCGTGACCTGGAGGATCCAGTCCGCCTCGCGACGGTCCCATCCACCCTCGGTCAGTGCCAGGCCGGCCTGCGTGCCGTTGATATCGGCAACCGTGTAGAGAATCCTGGCGGCCGCGGCGAACGCGTGGGCCAGCTTGGTGCCGATCGGCATCTGGAACACCGACACCGGGGTGGACGCGATCCCGGCAACGCCGGTCGTATTGTCCGGAATCAGGTTCATGACCTGGCCGACACCTTCCACGATGTTGCCGGCGGCGCGCGTGGTCATGGAAACGCCGGTCAGGTTCTGGTAGGCCTGCTCCTTCGGGATCAACCCATTCGCGATCAGGTCGCTGTAATATTGCCGCCGCGCCTGCGCCCCCTGCTTGGTCTTCTGCAGTGCCTGCACCTGCCAGTCCGCTTCGCGGAATTCCATGCGGCGGATCTCCTCGGTCAGGTTGAGGAGCTGGCGTTCGTGCGCGGCACGCATGGCCGCGAGGAACTCGGCATCCCCTTTCTCGAATGCGGCCTGCAGCTCGGCGCCAAACGTGCGGACCTCGTTCGCCGTCTCCACCGCGCGCTGGATGAGGAAGGGGAAGCGGTACGGGCTGGGCGGACAGCAGCAGCCGTCGTCGTCAAGGCAGTTCGCGGCCGCGGTCTTCCATCCGCGCCGCACCGGATTGTCGCCCCAATATGAGGTATCCAGATTGGGGACGCCGCCCGCCAGCCGCGCCTTCGTCAGGCAGCGGTGCAGGGCGTCCAGCTGGTCGGCGACGCGGTCGTAGATCTCCATCAGGCGCGGGTTGAGCGGGGCGAACCGCGGGATAAACGCGGTTACCGTCTGCGCTTTGGCGCCATCATCCTGGCCGAAGATCGTGCGCGGCCGCTCGCCGAGGAATCTCGAGAGCGTGTCGAGGCGCAGCCGCGCCATGGCGTAGCCCTCGGGGGAATGCCGGCACATTGCCGCCTGCGCATGCTGAAGCAGCGTCTCGAGATACGCCAGGACGACGCTTCGCTGCCGGGACGCAAGCTCCGTCCTCACCAGTGTGTCGCAGCACGGATCCTGGCCGGTGCGCATGCGACCGCGCGTCGACGCCGCCGCGCGCGGGGTCGATGCTGCGGCAATGCCGCGGCCAGCGGGCTGTGGGGGATTGGCCGGGGTATTCGGATTTGGCTCGTTCGAGCCACCGGGAACGTTGGTCCCGGGGATCGTCCCGGTCGACGGCGGCTGCGGCGTGCGGCAGGTCGCCCAGCGCAGGTCCTTGTCGCCAGGCGCGAAGTAGAGCTCGTACCATTTCAGGGCTGCCTCGAAGCGGCAGTGGGCGCGCAGCGTTCCGGCGACCGTCATCGCGGTCGAGTAGAGCGAAGGCTCAAGCGGGGCGCCGGAGGTGAAATAGACGAAGAACGGATATGCCTGCAGCAATGGAGCGAGCGGTGCCGGCGCCAGGGGCGTCGCGATCACCTCGGGCGTTACGACGGCGGTATCCGGCGTAATGTCGTAGCGGAAGCCCCACGGCGACGGGTCCGTATGGCCCGGCGGGAGCGCTGCCGCGTTCGTGATCCGGAACCGAAGGGAGTCAACCTCGCGGCCCAGGAATTCGAGCTGTGGCTCGCCGCCGGCAGGATTGACATGCGCGCCGTCGTCGGTGATGCGCGGGGTCTGGAATTCTCCGTTATGCACGCGGCACCATGCGAGCTTCACCATCGGCCGCGGCGGCCAGGCCAGCAGCTGCGGCAGGCGGTCACGGCGATGCCAGTCCGAGGTCATGTCGGGCGGCACGACACCCCAGTCCGGGTCCTGGAACAAGGATGGATCGGCGGGATTCAGAACACCCGGATCGTAGTACTCGGAGTTCACCAGCCAGAAGTAGTACTCGTCCATGACCGGCGCATGCACGCGTCCGCACTCGGCACAGCACACCGAGCCCGACGTCTCCGGCAGCATGAACGCCGACGTGGCGGGCGGCTCCCCGGCAGCGGCAATGCGCAGGAACCGCGTGCCGAGGCGGACCGCCGCCTGCAGCCAGAGCGGAAGCTGCGGAGACTCAGCGCCGGGCGGTGTTCCTGTGGACGCGTTGGCAGGCACCGTAGCGGCGAGCATGCCGCGAGCGGCCCCCGGGACATTGTTCGTCGTGCCCGGGGTCGGGCCGGCAGACAGCTGGAGCTGCGACGGCGCCAGCCAGCTGGGTCTCGCGTGGCGCTCGGGCCGCCCCATCAGCCCGAGGTTCTCGGGCTGCGGCACCTGCTTCAGATGCGACGGGTCGCGATGCTGCAGCGCGGTCAGTGACGGATGGGCCGGCCAGTAGGGTCCGGGCCAGTACTCCATGCCGCCGGGTTGCGGCGCGGTCAAGGTGGCGCGCCGCAATTCGGATTCGAGGAAGCGGAACGCTTCGGCCTGGAGCGCGCGTTCGTGCTCGGTCCACTCGACGTAGTTCTCCTGGTACAGCGTGCGGCGGCGGCAGGCCTGCCAGATGTGGAAGGTCACAAAAAGCCTGTCCCATGCCGACGCAAACGCCGGGGTCACCACGAAGGTCGGCTCCTGCGCCAGGCGTGCGCGTTCCACGAACGACTGCACCGCCGTAACCGCCTCTTCAATGCGGCTGATCTTCTGGCAAATGCCAGCATCGACGTCGACCAGCAACAACGCGCTGAGATCCTTCGCCGACGTCGCGAACCCGCCTGGCACAAACGGAAGCGGGACCCGGTTCATTCCGGTGAGATACGCGACCAGCGCGGTGCGTCCCCGCTCGCGCAGCAGGTTGTTGAGGTGCTCGATGTCGGCGTAACGCAGCGGGTTGCCGCGCTCGATCATGCCGTCGCGGTAGAACCTTGTCAGGTTCGCGTTGCCGCTGGCCATTGCCGCCGGCGCGCTCGCTGCCCAGGCATCGGGCTGTGCCTGGGCGAGGTCGCGCGGAACGAACGCCTTCAGCAGCCGCCTCACCCACGACGCGGCATGCCAGACGCGGATTGCCCAGCGATCGTCCGACAGCCTCGCCCAATCGACGGATACGCCGTCGTGGAATTCGAGGACAAGCGCGGCATGATCCATGTCGACGCCAAGGTCCATCAGCAGCGGCACGGGATCGGCGGGCTGCTGGTTCGACGCCTCGACGAAGCAGAGCCACGCGAGGCGCTCAGCCCGTTGCTGGACCGCCCGCCGCATCACCGTGTAGTCATGGACGCGCTCGAACCAGTCGAAGAGCGCCTGCCGGCGCTTGACCGACGGCGTCGCGCGCTGGTCGAGCGGCGCCGGTGGCTTGCGCTCCGGATCGCCATTGTAGGTGTCGCCAACCGGCAGGAAATTGAAGTCCAGATACGCGCGGTGCGATGTATACGGGGTGCCGGGAACGTAGGTGAAGCCGGCAAACAGGCCTGGCGACGACAGCATGTACTCGGCCTCGGAAACGTTTGCCCGCGCCACCAGGCGTGCCGACAGTCGCAGCCGGTGGCAGAACAGCAGCGCCTTGAATGCGCGCTGGTAGGTGCGGCGGATGTCGCGCAGGCTGCTGGTGTACTGCAGGGCCAGATACGCCTTTGCCGACGGCACCGCCGCCTGCGCGCTGGTCAGCTCACCCGGTGAGACATCGCGATACAGGCGCTCGGCCGGCAGCTCCGCAATGCAGTCATCGGTGTCCGGGCCCTGGTACTTCACCGTGAAGCCGGTGCGGGCGCGCGCCAGCTCCTGCTTCTCGTCGAACTCGGGTGGCGATTCCTCGAAGTCGATATCGATGAAGTAGGCGCCGCGCTTCAGATGCAGCGGGCCGGACGCACGGTCCGCCGCCGGCTCGTCCGCCCAACCGTAGTTCAGCAGTCGGAACGTCTTCTGGCCGCGCCGCAGATTGACGCGCCATTTGTTGTGGCTGCACGCCTCGAAATCGGGCGCATCGCAGTCCGGTGCCGGTGCGCCGGCGAAGAATGTGTACGTGCCCGATGTCTCGACGATGAGCACGCCGGTCCAGCGTGCGGTGTAGCCTTCGGCGCCCGCCAGCGGCTGCCCGTCTGACTCGCGGATCGCCAGGCCGTTGCGCAATACGGCGAACTTCAGTGCCGCCGGCGGCAGCGTGAAATCCAGGTCCGGCACGACCCCGGGAAGCGGCGCATTCCAGGCGTTGCCCGCCTGCGAGAACGCCGTCATCGGTCCGCGCAGTTCGGGCCATGAACTCCCGCTCGCGCCTTTCACCTCGCCGAGCAGTCCGGTGCCGGTAAGGCCGGTCAGGGCGGCAAAGGCACCGCCCGCTGGCAACGGCCATGAGAAGCTGGCGGGCGGCTTGCCGTTATCCTGCTCCCACGCCGACGCTGCCTTGTTCTCGTCGCCGAGCAGGCGGCGGAGGATCAGCCACGCCAGATCGGCTTCCGCGTCGGTGCCGTCGGAGGCGTAGCCCACATGTGCGGCAAGGTGCTCCGCGACGATGTGCGCGCGGCGTGAGAACTCCACGAACGCGCAGCGGAAGTATTCCCAGCGCCGGGTCTCATCCGCTTCCTGGACCAGCGCTTGTTCAGCGGCGGCGAGGCTGGGGAACAGGAACGAGAACCGCGCGAGCTCGGCACGCGGGGCGAAGTACAATTGTTGCACCGCCTTGCGCTCGGCGTCCGTCAACTGTTCGATCGCATTGAGCTTGAACAGCACGTCCTGGTCGAGAAGCGGCAGGGACGTCGCCAATTCCTTGGCGACGGCATCGTACTGGAACGGTCCGGGATGCGGGTGGTTCCACATGCTCGCGACGGTGGCCCCGAGGGCTGAGCGATACTGGCGCGCCTGCGGACTGACCGGAAATCCCGCGTCAGCAAGCATTCCTGGGAAGAAATGCTCCCCAAGCTCGCGCAGCGGATCGGTGCCCGGCGCAGGCTCGTACCCGAAGTCGGTCCGCATCGCGGTGACGAGAGCGGTCCAGGTCAGCGCGGCGATTTCCTCTTCCGTTGCGTGGACGTCCAGCAGCTTGCGCCGCAGGCACCACAGGTCGTGCGGATGCCCTTCCTCCGGGAAGTCGAACGGCTGATCGAGCGCTTCATTCTTGTCCTGCTGGCAGAAGGGATCGTCGCCGTCGAGATGCTGGTCGACCGAGAACAGGTACAGCAGCTCGCCGGTGGTGAACCACGAGCCATAGACCTTGGCCAGGATTTCCGTGAAGCGCAGGGTGCCCGACGGTTGTGCATTCCACGGCCTCGCGACCGGATCGAAGCCGCTCAGCAGCGACAGCGTGTCGAGGTTGTCGCGCAGGATCTTGATGAACTCGGGCGGACGATGGCGGCGGTGGCTGCCCGGACGCCGGCCGGGCGCGTGCTCGCGCTCGGCGCGGTCCTCGATACGCCCGAGCAGATGGTCCACGGCCCAGTCGAACGACGCGGCGGGCGCGGCGGCCCACAGGCCAAGCAGGCGTGTGCGAGCCGATCCGGTTGCGTCCGGTGCCGCGTCCGGGTCGGTGCCCAGCGCGAGCCGCCAGTCGTCTCGCAGGATCTGGAAGGCGGCCAGCTGGCGGATGAACACCGGGTTGACGTTCGCACCCTGGAACAGGCCGAGCACCAGACTGATGTCGCGCAGATCCGCAAAGCTGTAGCCCGCGCCGGGCAGGCACCTGAGCGATCGCCACAGGCGGATGAAGACGATCAGCCGCCGCAGCGCATCTTCAGGCGCCTGCGGATTGACGAACTGGATGACGAGATCTTCCGGGCAGCACGGTTCGCAATCCGGGAATCCGGCATTCGGCGTCGTCCCCGTGGCGCCCGTGGTCCGCCCGGCAGCGGTCCCTGACGCGGCCGGTTGCCGTTCAAACTCGACAAACCTGGCTTTCCAAAGCTCGAGGAACTCGCAGTAATCCAGCCCTGTGCGCCTGAGGAACTCCGGCACATGCACGACGATCGACTTCCAGTCGACCCCGTTGATCGTGGCCGACGGGAAGCCGTACATCTTGAGCAGGTCGGCCGGGCCGATTGGATCGACGTACAGCGTCTGGTACTCGTCCGGGGACAGGCGCAGGTACTCGATTGCCAGCTCGATCCGCACCGGATACCGCCACAGATGCTTCTGGAAGTCCGCCGCCTCCTGCTTCGCGTCGATCGCGAACTCGGTGATCTCTTCGCGGAACGCGCGCATGGTCGCGAACCGCGACGTTCCCATGCCGCACAGGTAAGTGCGCGAAATGTCGAGCGGCTGCGAGTAGGGCAGCAGCGGCGAGGAAAAATCGCCGGCGAGCTTCACATAGGCGCCGGGCTTCTTCACTGGCGTTGCCGGCGTCGAATGCTCCGGCAGCGCGGCGAACAGGGTATTCGGCGCGTGCCCGGTGCCGTCGTCCGCGTCGGCAGGTCTTAGCGCGTGCCCGCCCAGCGTCGTGGCGCTGGTGTCATAGACGACGCCAGGAGCGCCGTTGTCGGCGAGGTCCTCGAGGTTCTCATTGACGATATCGATCAGCGGCAGCGTGGTGTGGACGTTTGCGGCGGTGGCGTGAAGGCTGCCGAGCGCACCACGGCGCGGCGCGACCAGGTCGGCGAGCGTGGCGCCGGTTGCCGCCGGATGCTCGCATGTGGCGCCGATGCCGGTCGCGAGCAGATCCTGCAGATACGTCACCGGCCCGAGCGGCGACAGGTGCCATGGCGGGATGCAGTTGATGAGCGATCCGTCCGGATTGACTGGCGTGAACGGACCGGGAAGCGCCGGCGGTGCAGCGCCCGTCGCGCCGCCGGCCGCGGCCTGGATTGCCGCGGCAAATGGATAGGCCACCGTTCCCGTCAGCGCGTACTCGAACTCGGCGGCTGACAGCGCCTGGATTTGCGCCCGCGAGGTGAATCCGCGCGCGTAGAGCGCTTCGAGCAAGGAGAACTGCAGCGCCGCCGGCCCGACACCGGTGGTCGCGCGCAGCAGCTCGTCGATGGTCTTGAGCGCGTCAAGCAGCCACGCCTGCGCGGCCGCATCGCTGGGGAACACGGCCTGCAGCGCGTTCACGATGGCGGGCGCGCCCCAGTTCGCCACCGGAAATGCAAAGCCGGGGGCGGCCGCGAGGAACGCAGCGAAGGGATCGCCGGCGGCGAGCGGAATCGACTGCGCGTTTGCGATCGCGCCCACAGACGGCGCCGGCGCGATCGACAGCACTTCAAAATACTTCCGCAACTGGCGGATGAACGCCTCGACCCGCTCCGCGGGCGTGCCAGGGTTGGTGAAGTCCGGAAGCAGGCCAACGTTGGCGGGGAGGAAGAAGGCGTGCCACTGCTGGACCGTGCGTGCCTTGAGCTGGGCCACGTTGGCGACCGGGATGCCCTTGATCGCGGCGATCAGCGCGGCCGATGCCGGCGTGACCGCAGTCTGCTGCGTGATGACGGCGAGCACCAGGTCGAGGTGCCCGGGTACCAGCGCGGCCGGGAACGGGCTCGGTTGCCAGAACGGGTCGATCGACGGCACCATCTGGGCCAGCCATGCCGTGACCAGCGCGTTCACGTTGGCGTTGAGCGGACAGAGCGGGGCGCGCTGCACGCGGCCCCGGCCGATTGCGGCGAGCCGGCGCGCCGCGTTTTCGGGCGTCGTGGCCGGGGCGGCGATGATATTGGCGTCCAGCGCGGCCTTGATGGACGCAACGATGCGCGATTCGTCATCGTCGGTGGCCATCCGGTAGCGCTCCTGGGCGGTGACGTTCGTCGCCAGGACCGCCGAGAGCGCATAGAAGTATTCGGCAGGAACCTGGAAATCCAGGACCAGCCCGCCATCGTTCACGATCACGACGTCTGCCCGACGGAACGTTGCGCCCGGGGCCGGCGGAGGGCCGGGTTCCACCGGGAAGCGCAGGCCAACGCGTCCGGGGTTCGCGCTCTGCTGTCCGGACCACACCGCGGCTGACGCGGCGAAGACGTACTGCGCCAGGCGATCCGCGTTGGCGTTCTGTAGTGCGTAATACCCGAGCAGGCTGGCTTCATACTGCTTCCGGTCCATGTCCGCCTTGTCGCGCTCGTCGGCGCTCCACGACGTGTCGGTCGGCGGGCGCGTATACATGTCCTCGAGCCGGCGGTTGTTCGGCCGCTCAGGCGGAGGCGCGATCTGGCGGTTCCAGATGATCTCGCGCGAGACCTGGCGCGACTGCGCCGCGGTCAGCGGGCTCCGGTTAGCGAGCGTGGCGCCGCCGCCCGGGTCCTGCGCCAGCACCTTGTTGATCGCATTGCGCAGCGGCACGAACTTGGGCGGCGTGCCGTCGGGCGGCAGCTCAACGAAGGCGGCATTCGGATCGAGCGCGACCGCGGGGTCCGGCAGCGTCAGCACGACCGCGGGGGGATCGACGCCGATGTAGGTCAGCGGATTGTTCGAGAGCGGTGCGTTCGGCTCGACCTTCACGTTGAAGTCGAGCCGCTCGTAGGCAACGAGTTGCGTGCCCTGCTTGATCTCGAGGCGCAGATCGGTCGTGTTGAACTCCGCCGCGGGCGGGTTCAGCTCGATGATCGCCGTCGCCACCGCTTCAAGGCGTACGTCCGGGAATGGCGGGGCGGGCAATGGGTTCACCTGCACCGGATATACGGAGAAGTGCTGCACGATCCGCTGGTTGGCGGGATTGAATGCCGGGCCAACCGCATTGATGCCCGTATTCGGGATCCAGGCGCCCTGTGCCTGCGCGACCAGCGTGCCATCGGTGGAGTTGCCGAACGACAGGTCGAACGCACGAATCGTCAGGTTGTTGAGATAGCTCGTGAAACTGGCGCCGCTGGTCGGCTTCATTGGCACGAGGCGGACGAGGATGACTTGTGGCATGACGCATTCCCCCTATAACACTTCACCGATCCGCGTGTTCCGCAGAACGTCACGGCGAAGCCGTATTCGTTTGGGGCCCGGAGCCCCACAGCATTTGCCAAGCGCGGTCGACCAGAGGCACAGCAAGGCGCTCAGCAAGGGCCCTGAGTTGATGTAGTGGGCTTGGAGGGGGAGGCCAGACCGCTATCGCCGGACCCAGACTAAAGTCCGGCAGTTCGTTTGATGGTCCAGCAAACGGATCAACGAGGCCTGCCTTGGGGATGTTGCCCGGTTCAGAACCAATGAAAGTCTTGCCCGGTCCTATGCCGATGCCTGTCCCCTCGGGCAGCCAGGTGAGCAGCGCGCCCGGCAGCAGGATGGAGAAAAAGTCCATCGGGCCGATAAAGAACTCGCGAGGAACTGGTTTCATACATTTCCGTTCACAAATCTGTATAGATTAGGATGCGAGCAATAGTCGGAATTTCATTACGGCTTCTCGCTCGTTTTGCGAGTCACGACATTCAAATATTTTCCTTTCAAGCTTTCCGTTTTTATGGTGTTGTTCTGTTGCGTGAATCGATGCCAGCCAATGTCGCTACGGCGCAATGGCGTCGATGTTCGCTTGTCGTCGCCATATGATGAAACACCTTCGCTGCCGAAGACTTCAAGGCCAGTAATTTTTGCTAGCCGATAAGCGAAGGTATCCTCAATCGGTCCGGTCCATGTGGACGAACCGACATGCGTACCTTCTTTGCCGCCAGCGGTTCTGCACATTCCCAAGACAATGGTCGCGTCCTTTTCGAACGCGATCTTCTTGTCATTGATCATTTTCTCCAAGTCTGAAAGTTTGGCCGCACGCTTGGCGTCGAACGTGGCACCGCCCGGCGGCTTGTCGGTGTATAGGCCGGCGCCAGGTCCTTCACCGCCCAGTCCAAAGGGTGTGCCATGCGATAGGACCACGAGTTCCTTGATCGACCCGGCGTTCTTGAGTGCATCGAGTAACGCTTTGCCGGAATCGACTTGCACGACATCATAGCCTTCGGCTTTCAACGCGGCCTCAGACGCCTTATACTCGTTTTGAGACTGACGATAAGCACTCCACAACTTTTTATTTGCTTCGTATTTTTTAAAATCAGAAGAATATTTCTTTTTTGCTTCTTCATACTTTTTCATGCTTTCCACGAATGCTTTCTCAGCTTTGTTCTTATCTTTTTCGTATTTCGCCTTCTCTTTATCTGAAGCATTTTTTCCGGGGGCTTTGATCGTCGGCTTCTGGGGCTTTATGGGCTCCTTAGGTCGGGGGAGTTCCTTTCCCGCCGGCTTGGATTCATTGTGCATGACAATGGCGAGCTTTTTGCCGCTCTGGCCGTCAGGATCGACGAAGCCCGTCGGATTGCCGAAGCAGTATTGGTAGAGGTTGGGACCCTCCTCCTCGCCTGCCGGATCGCAGGCCGTCCATCGCCCGAGCCACGGCGCGTAATACCTCGCCCCGTGGTAGTACAACCCGCTCTCCTCATCCTGCTCCTTGCCGGTATACCGATACCGTTTCGCTGTCTCGGTCTGGCTGCGTACGGCCTGATAGGTCGAACTACCGTAGGGTGCGTATTCCTCGTAGGAAATGATCTGCGCCTGTTCATCCAGTTCCAGGCTGGCTGAGCCGAGGTGGTTGCCGAACTGGTAGCGGATCAGTTGCCGGGGTGCGTGGTCGCCGCCCGCCGAGTCAAAGGTCCGCGTCTCCACCACCGCAATGCGCTGCTTGTCGTCCATCACGTGCAGCGTCTCGCGCTCCAGGGTGGCGGTGTTGGCGTCAATGGGGCCGACGTGCTTGCGGAAGATCTCGAAGCCGCCGAGGTAGATGCGCTCTTCGGCAAGGCCCGGCGCTTTCTCCCACACCTTGCGCACGCGCTGGCCTGAGGCGTCGTAGACGTACCAAGCCGCGCCGCCACCGCCCAGGTCGGTCTGGCGCAACTGATCCTTGTAGTCCCAGTGCATGTTGGGCCCGAGCAGGCCGCCGCCCAGGTGCGGCATGCGCAGCATGTTGCCGTGAACGTCGTGCAGGTAGGTTTCCGGCTGCGGCGTGTTACCCGCCGGGTTCAACGTGGTACGGGTCAGGCGGTTCCTGGTCTTGAGCAGCGCACCGCCGTTGCCGTCTTCGATCAGACTGGCTTCGAGATAGTCGTAGGCGCGTGTCCAGCCCGGATGCGCCGGGTCGTTGCCGCGATGCTGCATTTGCAGGAAGTTGCCGACGGCGTCGTACACATAGCGCTCGATGTACGTGCCCATGGCGTTGCCGTTGCCGGGGTGGTCGAGTCCTGTGTGGAAGGCGTTGGATCCATCGGGTGCCGTTGGCGGCTTTCGCTCGCCGCTTGCCAATTGACCGAGGTGTTCGCGGCCGGTGGCCTGGATCAGGCGGTAGAGGGCGTCGTAGACGTAGTCGTTGCTCGGTTCGACGCGCTTGTTCCGGAAGTAGATGGTCTGCTGCGCGTCGTCCTGGATGTGGGTGATGTTGCCGGCCGGGTCGTAGGTGTAGTGCAGGTTCTGCACCTGCTTGCCCGGCCAGCCGGCACCGGGCTGCTGCGGATCGTCGCCAGGGAAGTCCGCCGCCTTGCGCTTGGTCAGCAGTTGGGTGAGGCGGAAGGTGAGCGGGTCGTAGCGGTAGAAGGTGCTGGCGCCGTTCTTGTAGTCGATGAGCAGGCGCTGGCCCTTTGCGTCGTAGTCGATGTCGGCGACGCCGACCAGCGATGGGGCCTCGTTGGCCGGGTCGAGTAGTGCAGCAGGTTCGGCAGCGCGTTCCAGCCACACGTCCACCCGCTCCAGCAGGTTGGCCTCGTTGAACACCGGCTGGATGACGTTGAACTTGCCGCGCCCCAAGCTGCTGCGCGGCGCGATGGACTGGGTGGGACGGTTGAGTGCGTCGTAACAGGTGCCGGCCTCGAAGGTTTCGACGTCGAGCTTCGGGTCGCGCAGCCAGTCGGGGATGGCGGTGTAGTCGCTGACCAGTTGCCGCGTGCTGTACAGCAAATTGCCCTTGAAGTCGTACGCATCGGTCGGATTGCTGTTGGCATCCACTCGCGCATTGGTCGCGACGTGGGCCGAATCGAAGTGGCGATAAATGCGGGTGCGCAAGTTGAGCACTTCGGCGTTGCCCAGTGTCTCCCCGTACTCGATCTTGTCGACCAGGATCTCGCGATTCAGGGTGCGCGGATCGGACTCGTTGGTCGTGCCGCGCACGGTCTGCTCGACGGGGCGGCGCAGCAAGTCGTAGCCAGTGGTGAAGTTGTGGCCGCGGCTGTCCCAGGCTCGGATGGGTTTGCCGCCCACCTCGTTGAGCATCCAGAGCGCGCCGGCTTCCATGCTGAGCTGGTGGATGCGGTTGCCAAGCATGTCGTAGGCGTAGCGCATGACGATGCGACCGAGCGGGTCGCCCGCCTGCCGGATGGCGTCGCGCATGGCGCGCTGGTTGCCTTCGATATCCAGCTCGACGCGGGTGGCGAAGCTGTCCTCGCCGCCGTCGAGGTCGTGACCGAGGCACACGACGCGGTTGCGCGCCACGGTGAGAAAGGGGCGGCCGAGCACATCGAAATGCGCGGTGGTGGGCGTGTCGGCATGTGCTGCAGCCCGTTGGGCAGCGTTACGCTCGTCCGCTCCCAGGGCGCCGCCAATGCGTTGTACATACCAGGTTTGCCAAGGCTGCGCGGGATTGGCTGGCGGGGCCTTGAAGAACTCGGCGACGTAGCCGCGGATATCAGCGTCGGTGCGAGGGTCACCGGTCTGGGCGTTGCGCGCGGCACAGGTGTCGTTGACGTCGTAGGTGGTCTGCTGCCAGGGGTCGAATACCACCTTCTCGTAGGTGTGGTTCGGGTGCAGCGTCGCGATGACACGCTCGGCCGGGTCGTAGAACAGCACCGGGCTGACGCCGACCATGATGCCGAATTCGTAGTCATGCGTGGCGCTGAAGAAGGGCTCGTACTGGCGGACCGGCTTGCCTTTGTTGTTGAAGATGGCCCAGCCGCTGCCAACCCAGCGTGGATTGACGATGGGCGCGGCTAGGTTGCTGACATCCAGCGGTCCCGGCTCGGCCTGGATCTTCTTCTGGATCTCACGGCCGAAGCCGTCGGAGTAGGAGAAGCTGAGCTGGATCTTCAGGCCCTGGGGCGGCAGCGGGCTGCTCGCGTGGGTTTCGCGCGCGAGCGTCGCGGCGCAGGCGGGCTGCCACTTCGTCGGGTCGTTGGGGTGGGCCAGCCGCGTGCGGCGGAAGCGGTCGAGGTCGTAGACGATGCGCGTGGTAGCGTCTTTCAGCAGCGCGGCTGCGACGGCGTGCGGATCGGCAGCACCAAAGCCGTCGAGCTGAGCTTGCGTGAGGTCGGTGACAAAACCAGCCAGTGTGTCACCTTCCATCTGTGCGGGCAGCGGCTTGCCCATCACGGCAGTGCCGACCACCATGCCGAGCGTGTCAAAAGCGACTTCGGTCTGGTTGCGGTTGGGATCGCTGACCAGGCGCGGCTGCAGGACGCGGCAATCGTTGCTGTCCACCGTGACGCGGTTGCCGAGCGCGTCGCGGGTTTCGACCATCAGCAGGTCATGGGCGTCGAAGTCGACGAAGGCGTTCTGGCCGAAGGGGTCGCGGTAGCGACGCGGCCGAAAGAAGTGCTGCCGCGCCAGCGCCAGTTCGGTGGCGGCGTTGTCGGCAGGATCCGTGCTGAAGAAGGCCTGCCCCGAGGGCGTCCACCAGTGATCGTCCGCGTCGCTCGCGGGGAAGCGGCTGTCCGTCTTGAGGGTCTGGCTTCGAAGGTAACCGCCCCGGTTGCCGGCCTGTCCGCCAAGGACGGCCGCCGGATCGGGCAGCAGGGGTTCGGCCGCCTGCCCTTGGCGCGGACGCTGAAAGGCCTGTTCGATCAGGCCTGGGGTGAAGGCGAGCTTGTAGCTTTCGCCGGGCAGGCCAAACGACTGCGATTCTCCGAGCGGCAAGAGGCCGTTCAGATTGTCGCGCCGGTAGAGGGTGCGCAGCCATTCGATCGGGCGGCGGCGCTGGCTGCCGGCGGCTGTGGCCTCGTAAGCGACATCTGGTGCGGTGACCTTGTGGCGTAGCCGGCCGGCAGCGGCAGGATCGGGCTCGACGAAGTCCGTGGCTTGGTAGCGACCGTCCGCACCAGTGGCGGCGTAGCCCGTCAGCTCGAACGTGATCGCCTCGCAAGGCAGTGGGTTACGGCGCGTGTCGGATGACTCAATGGCATTGGTGACACGGTTTTCGGTGTAGGTGAGCAGCGATGTTGTCTGCCGTTCGCGATCCCACTGCGTCGACAGCGGTGAAGCGCGGCGTCCGTAGCCGATAGCCGCTTGCTTGAGCACGTTGCCGTAGTCATCGACCTCCAGCGTCAGCGCGTGCTGGATGCGCGGGTCGGCTGGGTTGCGCTCGTAGTGGTAGCTGAGGGACTCGCAGGGGTAGGTGAAGAAGACGGCGTGGCGATTGGCGCCACGGGGCTGCAAAGCGCGGATGCTGAAGTTCTGCTCGGTGACGGTGTAGGGCGTACGGGCGCGCTGGACCTGATCCGGCGTGGCGCCGGGGTGGTCGGCGTCATCGGCATAGACCTCCTGGCGCAGCATCGAGCCCTTGAGGGTGCGGCAGGCTTCGCGCTCTTCTTCCACGGTCAGGCCAGGCGGGACGATGGTGTCATCGAGCAGAAGCGGCCGCGCGGTTTCGACGGTCAGTCCGGGCTCACGGAAATACTCATTCTCGAAGTGGCGCGAGACGCGTTCCCGACCGAGGTAGACGCCGGTATGAAACCAGCTCTTGGTGTGCACGGGCGGCACGTGCGATGCAGCGGCGATGTTGTCTGCCAGGACAGTGCCACCGGCGAGGGCGGCGAACTGCTCCGTGTCCCATTGCTCGACCATCCCGAAGCCGCGGAACTCTCGTTCCTCGCCGTCGAAATAGCCGTGGTGGTAGGCGTAGCGGGTGACGAAGCGGTTGCGGCTGATATGGTCGCAGGTTTCCACGCGCTCGACCACGTGGACCGGAAACGGCAGCCGGGTGATCCACGGCTTTCCGTCGCGCTTGTCCTGCAGGTAGAACCTGGTGGAGGGGGCGTAGTCGACGCGCGTCTCTGCCCCGAGGTTGTTGACGGCCCTGACCAGCAGATGCGGCTTGCGCCCGCCCATCAGGTTGACATAGCGCATCGAACGCCGCGCGTCGCCCGGCAGCGCCGATGACCAGACCAGGCAGGCGGTGCCGTTGCCGAGCAGGTCGGTGGCCAGGATGCTTGCCAGGTCATCGATGCGCGGGAACACCTTCAGCACGTGTGGCTGGCTCCAGCCGTTGCCGGACTGGTTGAAGTACAGCCGCACGCCATCGCGGTGCAGGTAGATGATGTCGGTGGTGCCGCTGCCGTCAATGTCGGCCAGGCGGAGATAGCGATGGTCGAACTGGCCCGGAAGGTCGAACCAGGGCGCGTTGTCCATCGTGATCTTGGCGCCGAAGCGGCCATAGCCCAGGTTCGGCCAGTAGCAGACTTCCCCGTTGCGGATGCGGACGATGTCGGTCAGGCCATCGCCCGAGAGATCGGCCAGGTAGAGCGACTGGGTGCCATCGGCAAAGATGACGCGCGGGCCTTGCTCTTCATCGAGCGCCTGCGCGACGTGCCGTGCCGGGCCGAAGCCATCTTCCCCGAGCAAGGCATGCCAGACAAAGGCATTGTCTTCGGTGATCAACACGTCGGCACGGCCGTCGCCGTCCAGGTCCACGAACCTGAGGTTCGGATCGCGCAGATTGCGGTTCAGGCGCGAGGCGAAAGGACGGAAGGGTTGCCAGCCTTCGGCCTCGTCATGCTCGTACAGGCCGGAGGCGGCGCCTTCCATGACAACCACGTCGGGCTGGCCGTCGCCGGCGAGGTCCATGAACTCCGCGCCGCCGGACAAGCTGGCACCGGGCTTCATGGCGACGGCTTCGAGCGGCGCGAACTTCGCCCTCACTTCCTGCTGGCCGCCCGGCAGCCTTTCCGGTATCGGGCTGAGATTGCGCTTGTAGTACCAGGCCCCGGCCTGCTCGGTGAGGATGCCGGCAAGCCCCTCGCCGTGCAGGTCGGTCCAGCGGTAGCTGCTGCCGTCCAGGCCGATGGGCGCGCTCTCCAGGCTCTCCGGGTCCACTTCCTCCACCACATCCTGCACCTCGGGCGCGGTGTACTCGAACTCCAACGGCGGAAAGCTGCGCCGGTCGTAGCCGCCGTTGTGCCGACGATAGCCGGTCTGGGTGACCGCGCGCAGGAACGCGTAGATGGGGTTGCGAACGTCAGTGGGGGCGCCGTCCGAATAACTGAAGTCGGTGGAGCGCACCAGGCAATCGCGCTCTACACCCGCTTCGCCCGGGAAGTGGTGGAACATCAGGACACGCCGGCAGATCCGGTAGGTGCGCAACTCGAAGCCGGCGCGGTATGCGGAAAATGGATCCTGGCGCGCGGGCCACGTGCCCGTTTCGACGGGCGTCGGCGCGCTGGCGTCGTGCTCGCCGTAGTCGAAGACGACCTCGAAGAGCCAGGCGTTGCTTGCGTCGCGCGCGCACGAATCAGAGGGCTCGGGCCAGGGGGCATCGTCCGCCAGTATCGGGAAGTAGGGCGAACGATGGCCATAACGAATGCGCTTGAGGTAGCGCTGCGCGGAACGGGACGCATCCGTGCGGTTGCGCTCATGTGCCCTGGCAAGTCCGTTGCCGGCCGTGTCCTCAAGAATCCGCGCCGAGTCCTCGGGCTTGTAGCCATAGACAATGACGTTGCCCTTGTCATCGTGGCTCTGGCAGATCAACCAGCTGAAGACGCGGCTTGGGTCCGCTGGATCGGCAATGCGGCTTTCGGCTGTCCTGCCGTACCAGGTAGTGACGTTGCTCTTTGAAATGGAGCGCCAGAACACGTCGCTCGCATCGGCGAGGTTGGTCCAGCGCTCAATGCGGGCGAACAAGCCCTCGATGCGCGGCCGGAAACGGTCTACCCGGTACGTCATTCCATTGACGGTGCGCGCGGGCAACTGCTCCCGCTCCCATTTCCCTTGCGCATTCGTGAGCACCGGGACCAGGTCCTCGGTGCCAGAGATCATGTAGACGTCGGGTGCGTCCACATGGTCGAGGTAGGTCGGAAGCCCCCGATCGGTCTTGCGAGTGATCGCAGGAAGCGACAGGTTCCAGCCGAAGCCGAACGGACCGTTGCCCGCGCCTGAATCGTAGCTCAGAGAAAGCTGGGGGCCAAAGCCCGAACGGCCCGGGCTTGTTGCGATCGGCACCGAAATCGAAGCGGTGCCGGTGACCGGGTTGGCCCCGAACTTCTCGCCGAGACCGCGGATCGCGCCGCCGCCCCTGGGCAGCGAGATCGACGGCGCAGCCTGACCCTGAGTCCCCTGGTTGCCTGAACCCTCGCTCGCTGCCGTGCCTGGAATCATGACAGGCGCTCCCGGTGTAATGCTTTTGTTCTTGGCTCCTGCGCGGAGACGCACGTGAAGGCGGCCCTTGCAATGGATGCAGCGTAGAAGACGGCGGCCAAAGTGCAACTGCGAGCCGTTTAACTCTGATCTGCACATTCCCGGGTTCGATGGCACCCGGATACCCGAATGAGCTTGCTGCCTTCGCAAGCATCGCGAGGGAGCAAAGCTTCAGGGGCGCAGCAGCAAAATTGGGGGTGGTTCAGCCTGCACTCAGCCAGATGGTCCGAAGCGATCGGGGCGGTCTAGAATCAAGGAGCGTACTACCGTCCTGGAGCTTGCCATGGCCAGATCCCTCCGTCTGCTGGCTGCCTGCGCGGCACCCCTCGCTTTGAGCGCTCTTGCTGCGCCGCCGGCCGGAACCCTGATCCTTAGCTTCAATCATCCCGAGACATACACGGATGCCGCCTATCGCAGCGCGTACGGCAGCGACAAGGAGAGGGCGCAGGTGATGAACGATATCCGCGCCCACTTCCACGAACTGGCCGCCCGCCACCTGCCGCCTGGCTATACGCTGAACATCGAAGTGCTCGATGTCGACCTGGCCGGACATTTCGAACCGTGGCGTTTTCCCGGCTATGACTTGCGCGTGGTGCGCGATGTCACCTGGCCGCACATGAAGCTGCTCTATGAACTACGCGGCAGCGATGGTGCCGTGATCGGCAGGGGCGAGCAGCGTATCGCCGACCAGACCTTCAATATGGGTGTCAACGTCTACAGTCCCACCGACAGGCTGCGCTACGAGAAAGCGATGATGGACCGTTGGTTCGACGAAGCCGTGACACGCAAGATCCCGGCGCGCCAGAGCGATCACGCCTGATTGGCTGCCTTCCGTTGCGCCAGCGCCGACAAGACGGCCAGGCTCATTGCGCCGACCCCGGCCTTGATCGCGGGCTCAGGCGCCGGCGCAAAGAATGGCGAATGGTTCGATGGCAGCGCCGCGCCGCCGTTCTTGCCCGGATCGGGTGGACGCTCCGGTAGCGCGGGCAGGGCGGCTGACGCGTTCGTGGCGGCCCGTTCATGACAGTGTCAAAAGCGGTCGCCCCGAGAAGACCTGCTCGGCAATCTGCACAGTTTTTTGGAATAGGGGTATCCAAGTGCTGCCAACCCGCGTATATTTCGCCCCGCGGGGTGGAGCAGTTGGCAGCTCGTCGGGCTCATAACCCGAAGGTCGCAGGTTCAAGTCCTGCCCCCGCAACCATATTCGCCCAGGCCCCGCCGGAGCTATCCGCGCGGGGCTTTTGCTTTCATGCCGGAAGATGGTGAGGGAGGCGTCCGCACACCCGGCAAGCTCCCGACCAGACGCAGGCCCCGGACCGCTCAGCGCAGGTGCCCGCCAAACAGTCCGAGCAGGCCGATGACAATGAGGTAAATGGCGACGATATAGTTAAGCAGCCGCGGAATGACAAGAATAAGGATGCCGGCGATCAACGAGATTAGCGGGCCGGCGCTGGTAATGAAGTCCATGATGGGCCTGTGTGATTGGGGTTGATCTGGCGGGCGCTCCTGGGGGCGGCTGTTGGTGGTTACATGGCAGCCAGCTTCGTGACCTTAGTGGCTTCGAGGCTGATGCCTGCCATCAGTCCGCCATGATTTGCTCCGGTGCTCTAGGTATGAAAACGGTGGCGCAGAGAGGCAAAGCTCAGCCGAACACACGCGATCGCAGGTCGTCCTCGAAATCGACAGTCCATTGCGCACCCAGGTTTCCGTTGTATTGGCGGATTTCCCTCCCGAAGCCTACCGAGACGGTGCGCCTGCGTGGCGGCCCAGCGCCTGCAGCGTCTTCAACAGCTGTTACGGTAAATCCGTCGGGTGCGACCCCGTTACGCAGACAGGTCTCGCGGAAAGCTTCCTGCTCCAGCGGAGGGAACTGATTCAGCATCGTCTCCAGCATGGGTGTCTCCTGATGCCGACATGTAACGAGGAAAGGCCGAAGCGGCCAAGGGCGGCCCGTCGGCTGGCCGCCTTTGCCATTTCGCCCGCGGTGCGATGGCTCGGGTGCTGACCCTCTTCAGGGCGGAGGACTGCCGCTCGGGCGGAACGCGTTGTCGATGGCCTGCCATGGAATCCTGAACACCGATTCGAGGGATTCGCTGTAGTACTCGTTGCTGCTCCTTCGTATCGACAGGAACATCCATACCTATGCCCAGAGGATAGTTTATTTACGCACCGGAAGGGCGCGTTTCGGCATCGGTCACTGGTGGCGGGGCGTAGACATAGGGTCAGGGGTCGCGAGTGCTCCAACTTAAATGCATACACACCAGGTCAGTCTTGCAACGGACGCCTGTTCTGGGTCTCGTACAACGCCACGATAACCGTGTACATCATTCCGACTAGACATGGGGTGCCCAAAAGGGTCTGCGCTTGTCCCATTAGCGCAGTAGTCGGCACTGGGTGACGACGGCCGATTATAAACACAATGAAATGCACGATTGGACAGTGTGGCTAGAGTGTATCGCTCGTTAGAACAAAATGGCTTTCCGATCTTTGGCCGTGCATTGGTAGATGCGATTTGTGTGTGGAGTCTCATTCAGTCGAAAATTATTCTCACGACGGAACTTCGAGAACGACCAGCCGCCTGCACTAGTTGATATATCGGGAGTGATTCGCCGATCTGAAAAGCTAGCTTTCATCCAGCGAGCCAGGTTGGGCCTCCACGGGAGGATGCGGCACATCGTCTTGCACCTATAGGGACCGATAGGGGACGCTGATGCACCTTGAGTCGGCAAAGATTCCTGTTTCTTCGGTGGCTGAGAGGCCAGGCCACCTTTCTATCCGCAACCCATCTCAGTCATCCAGACTACCTTGCAATTAAGACCGGTAAGCGATCTGGAACGGCCATCCAGAATGCTCTTGTTTGCAGCGGTGCCTCAAATTAACGGACGGGATCAAGCGTTGTCCTCACGAAGAAAGAGCGAGGAACGCCTCGCGACGAGGGACCGGAGAATGGTCTCTCGCCGCCAGAGGCGTTATCACGGTTTGCGCAGGCAATTTAATCATGCGCCCGAGCAGACGAAGTCCATGATGGTGTGAGGACTAGCGCGCACCCGTACTCTGCACTTCTTCCAGTAACGCGCGCGCAGCCAGTTTGCCAAGATTGTTGCCAGCGAATGGACTATCGCCTGTGAGGAGCTTCCGGTCACGGAAAGTACTCCCATCAATTTTAGTATTGACGATCTCTACTCCCATCGCTGCGAGTTTCTCTCCAAAGAACCAACGCAATGGGCCGGGCATATAGCCAATATCTGGCGTCTGCTTGTCCATGGAATCCGGGAATGCGCAGATGCGGTAGCCGCGGAACAGGTCTCCCCCGTTAGGTTCGTCGACGCCGGCGGAAAGCAGGGCCGCAGGCCCATGACAAAGCGTGATGATGAACCTGTCGTTTTGCATGGCCCACTGAAGGGTTGCCTTCATATCTGCGCTGAAGGGCAGCCCCATCAGGGCGCCATGTCCCCCAGGGATAAAAACGGCAATGTAGTTTGCGTCCTTGTCCAACGAATTGACTACGTCAGCAAGCTTAAGGGGCTGTTGAAATTTTTGCTCGTACTTCGCGTAGAGGGACTTTATCTCGGCGTCCTCAGAAGGGAACGCCCACCATTCGAACTTGGTCGGATTGCCCGATAAAGTGGCAATGTCGAACTCGAAGCCCGCGCGGTCCAGGTGATACATCGGCAGCAGGGTCTCGACGGGATGGTTGCCAGTAGAAAAGAAGGTACCGTTTCCGGTCAGGAGATAGCGCTCGTCCGCAGCGACGAGTAGTACTTTCCAGCGACCTCCCCGATAAGCGTCCGGATAGTCGGCGTCGGAGAGGTTCGACTTTGGCGATGTGAATTGTGAGAGCGAGTATGGGGAGGGAAAGAACGCCTTGTGCTCGGCTGGGTCAGGCGTCGGCTGCTTGCTGTCGGTCTGGGACGTCATGATAGGCTTCCTTCTAAAAATCAGTTCTAGAGCTTAGTTTTCACCGGCTTTTTTTACATCAAATGGGGAATTCCCCCGATCACCAGCAAGGACCATGCATTCCGGCGCCTTGCTATGTGCACTTCACCTTCCCGCTCGTATCAATGTTTTTTTCGCACTTGCGGGCAACCACGGTTCGGACGCAGGTCGATCGCTTAATCGGCGGGCGGCAGCTTCGCGGACAGTTCAGGAAAATGGAGTTCGCCTTCGTAGGTCTCAGCGCCAGCTTTGAGTATCGCCTTGACCCGCGCCTGTATCGCTTCGTTGGCTACGCAAAGGTCGGCCTCATGCGCTTCCATCAACAACCCTTCGGAGAACGATACGTCCGACCCCATGTCCACGGCCTTTTTCAGATGGGCAATCGTGGTGGTGGGGAAGGTTGCAATGCGGCGGGCGAGCTTGTCCACGAATTGCCCCAGTTCTCCTGCCGGCAGCGCTCGATTGATATAACCGTAGTGGTCGGCCAGTTCTGCCGAGAAGTCTCCGCCGACGAGCAGCACCTCAAGGGCACGTGCGCGCCCCATGCGCCGCGGCAGGCGCTGTGTGTTGCCCCCGCCGGGGACGAGTCCGCAGACGACTTCCGGCTGGCCGAACACAGCCTTGCCGATCGCGGCGAAACACATGTCCGCGGCCAGCGCGATCTCGCAGCCACCACCACGAGCGATGCCTTCGACCTTTGCGATCACGGCTTTTGGCATGTTGCGCAGGCGCTCTCCGAGCATCTGGGTCAGACGGAATGTGCGTGTATTCGAAGTCGTCTTCGGCGCCGAGCCGACACGGTGCAGGCCCGAGTGTGCGATAAAGAATTTCGGCACAGCGCTCTGCAGGATGATGACGCGTACGCTCGCATCCTGTTCCAGTTGTCGGGTCACCCGATCGAACTCATCCGACAGTACCTCATCGAGCAGGTTGAGCGGCGCATAGTTCAATGTTACGGTGGCGACGCCGTGGTCTTTGGTGACCTGGATATGTTTGTAATCGGCGTAGTTTGCACTGGCCCCTTGGGGCGAAGCGGAGCTTTCGGACGCGGCCCCAGTTTCGGCCGAGACGAGCAACATTCCCGGCGCGAGTGTTGCAGCGCCGACGGACTGGACAAATGAACGCCTGGAGATAGTCGACATGGCAGGTCCTTGGATTCATCTACCGCTTGCCGAGCCAGGCTTGGCCCGTAGTTCGCGGCGGGTCGAGTGATGCGGTTGCCCTCCACCGGGGCGTCGCGGTTTCCCCCAGGCGCCGCGGAGGAAGGTGGCTATGTCAGCAATTTCGGAATTGACGCGGCGGCGATCGAAGGTCAGCATCCCGAATGGCGTGAGTACGCCTTCGGTTGACTCCGCTCCACCACCATTACAGTTCAAGTCGAGGAACATGATTTTGCTTGGTGCGCCGACGACGAATCGCATGACATTCTTTCGAAGTGCTTTAGGATGCACACTCCAATCCAATGGCCTTGCGATTCCCATTAGCGAGTAATTGTTCGTGGAAACGCGAGACACGCTGTTCGCATCGTTAACGCAATCATTCCCGTATCGCTGCGGTGTTTGCAAGGAGCCTCCCTAAGTGGGGGGGTACCCAGGTCAGGTCTTGGCAATGCTGAAGTCGGCGCTCGGATTAGTCCAGGAGGCTTCGGTTCAGCACAAAGCAACGCCCGGAAACAGTGAAGAGTTGGCAGCGCCGGTCATGCCCCCCACCTCCCCCCCCTATGACGGTATCCTATGCCCTTGTGGCTTGATTTCCGTTTCCGCGATCATCCGTTACAGTCGTATCCAGCCCTGCTCGGGTGATCCTAGTGAAGAAAAGTTAGACGCGAGGGGCAAGAAGCGCGAGGGGTAGCTAGTTGGCATTCCGGCGACTGCGGATAGCAATGCTTGTAGTAGCGCCGGGTACACCAAGGTACCGACCATGGCGGAGGTGGGCGGTGAAAGGCGTCGGCGTACTCGGCGTCCGGTGTTGCGGTGGGCGAACCTGCTGCTGGCAAAGCTGGAGCAGTAAGGGCACACCCCCGCCTAGTCTGCGACTCAGGAGCGTAGTATGGGGAAGACTGTATTGGTGACTGGCGCCGGCAGCGGCTTTGGCAAAGGGGTGGCGCTGGGACTCGCGCGCAGCGGGCATAACGTTATTGCAGGAGCGCAAATCTGGCCGCAGGTGACGGAATTGCGCAATGCGGCGGAGCTCGAGGGCGTCCGGCTGACGGTAATCAAACTCGACATGTTGGACGCGATCGACCGGCAGCGCGCGTTCCAGCACGAGATCGACGTGCTGTTTAACAATGCTGGCATCATGGAGGCGGGGCCGGTGGCGGAGATTCCTATCGCGCTGGTGCGGCGGGTATTCGAGACCAATGTATTCGCGGCACTCGAGATGGCGCAGGGGTTCGCCCGACAGATGATCCGGCGCGGCAGCGGCAAGATCGTCTGGACGTCTTCTGTTGCCGGTCTGGTCAAGGTCCCCTGGGTGGCGGCGTATGCGGCATCCAAGCATGCGGTCGAGGCGCTGTGCGCGTCCATGCGTGAGGAGCTGAAGCCTTACGGGATACAAGTCGCGACCGTGAATCCTGGAGCCTACCGGACGGGTTTCAACGACACCGGCATGGAAAGCATGGACCAATGGTGGGAAGACGGAAAGCAAGCGATGCGGCCACGCATGAAGCGTCCGCTGAATAACCAACATGACCCGCAGGAAATGATTGATGCCATGATCGATGTCATCACCGCCGCGTCGCATCGCTACCGAACCATCAAGCCTGATTCCGCCGCTGAGATGGTGCGCCGGGAGCAGCGTGATGAATGGGATGTGATCGTCTAGTGTGCTGCATGCTGTCAGGAAGAGTCACGAATGACGCAATCATCTCCGGTCGCTGCTGCGCAACTGCCCCAATGGCGGCCAGCCTTGATCCTGACAAAGCTGGCGCCACCGCGAACGCGCCACTATATCCATCGTGAACGCTCCATTGGGCTATTGCGGCCTGGCATGGAGCGCAAGCTGACGGTCCTGGTAGCCCCCGCCGGCTTCGGCAAGACGTCGCTGTTGAGTGAATGGAAGAAGGTCTTGGCGCAGGAAGGCTGCGCCGTTGGCTGGCTCAGCATCGACCGCGATGATGATGACCTCTTCCAGTTCGGCGCTTATCTGCTCGCCGCGGCAAGGGAAGCTTGCACGCAGGCCGGCGAGCCGATCCCTTGCGGCCTGAAGCCCGACCCGCTAGCGCCGGCGGACACGATGTTTGCGGAACTTCTCAATGCGGTCTTGGCCCTGCCGCGCCAAATGGTGTTGGTGCTGGATGATTTTGACCGGCTGGCATCGCCAGCCATTCACGAGGCGGTGTTCAGGCTGCTCCGATATGCGCCGGAGAACCTGCATCTGCTCGTCGCGGGGCGGGGCGAGCCGGGCTTTCCGCTGAGTTACTTCGAGGCCCGGGGCCAATTGCTGAAGCTGGATGCGGAGGCCCTGCGCTTTGACAGCGCCGAGGCGCAGGCGTTTTTTTCTGCCGTTTCCGGCCATGCCCTGAGCGCTGCCCAGATCGAGGTGCTGCTGCGAGCGACAGAAGGCTGGGCGGCTGGCTTGCAATTAGCGACGTTTGCATTAAGCGCAACCGACAAGCCTGACGTCTTTGCTGAGCGCTTGCCATTCGCCCGGCGCAGCGTTGAAGCGTATCTGAACGAGAACGTATTTGTTCACGTCCCCGAGCCGCTACAGACTTTTCTCCTACAGACCTCGGTGCTGGACCGGATGTCGGTGCCCTTGTGCGATGCAGTGACAGGCTCCAGCGAGTCGCATGCCACTTTCGAGTGGCTGATGGCTCGGAATTTGTTCGTCAGACCCTTGGACGCCGAGGGCCAGTGGTATCGCTATCACGCGCTGTTTGCCGAATATCTGAGAAAACGCCTGGTGAGGGAGCGTCCCCACGAAGTTGCCGAATTGCATCGCCGGGCCAGTGAATGGTTTGCGGCGCAATCGCTGTGGCAGGAAGCGGTCCGGCATGCCTTGGCCGCGGGGGATGTCGATCGCGCCGCCGGCTGGGTCGAGCAATGCGCGATGACCCTGGTCGAGGCCAGCGACGTGCGGACGGTGCTGAGCTGGGTTGCCAAGCTGCCCCCCGAGGCGGTGCATGGCCGGCTGCGCCTGCGCCTGGCGCAGGCTTGGGCGCTCGCGTTGACGATGCAGACAGTGGCGGCCAGAGCGGTGTTGCAGGCGGTCGAGGAGGACATTGGCCACGGGCGGCTGCCCTTGACCGAGGTAGTGCGCGTCGAGTTGCAGGCGGTCACGGCGCTAATCGCGGGTCTGTCCGATGAAAGCGAATTTTCATTGGAAATGGGCCGCAAGGTGCTTGCGCTCGGCCCCGACACCGGCTCATGGGAGGAGGGCATCGGGCTGACCACACAGATCTTCGGGCTCAGCTATGCAGCGGGATTTGACGAGGTCGAACGCCTGCGGCGCACGCTCACCCTCAATACCGGCGCTGATACGCCGATCTACGCCAAGGTGTACCGGCAAAGCATGGTTGGGCTCAGCTTGTTCGTGGAAGGCAGGCTGGGCGAGGCCGTTCAGACCCTGGAGGATGTGCTGCGCGAATCCAACGCGCGCGCCGGCCGGCAGTCTGCCGCATCGGTGCTCCCGGTCGGATATCTGGCCGCAATCCACTATGAATGGAATGACCTCGACCGGGTCGCGGAACTGCTGGACGAGCGGCTCGAGATGGCGCTGCAATCTTGCTCGCTGGGACCCCTGATCGGCTTCTGCGTGACGCTGGCCCGTCTGCGGCTGCTGGCGGGGAAGCAGGATGAAGCCTATCGGATCGTGGAAGACGCGGAAGCCGTAGCCAGAAGCCGCCAATGGCTGCGCATGCAGGTCGCGTGCAAGGCCGAGGCGATCCGGATCAGTATTGGTGCCGGAGATATCGGCCGTGCCGCGCGCATCGGGCACGACCTGGATGGGCTGGTCGGGCAGAAACCGGCGACCTTGCGTGGCAGCTACCTGGAAACCTGGCAACGCTTCCAGGTGGCGCATTGCCGGCTGCTAGTGGGGCGCGGCCGACCCGCGCTAGCTGTTCCCATCCTGCAGGGGGTGCAGGCTGAGGTCCGTGCGGCGGGCATGCAGTACCTGTCCGCCCAGATTTCAGTGATGCTGGCGGTCGCCCTGCACAGTGCGGGGCAGCGTGCGGAGGCTGTGCAGGCCATGCGCGCCGCGCTCACCTATGGCCAGGCGAACGGTCTGCAGCGGGTGTTTCTCGATGCCGGCCCTGCGGCCCGGGAAATCCTTGACGCGCTGTGTCTGCAGCAAGACCGCCTGGCCGAGGTTGAACCTTGGTATGTGAGGAGGCTATGCGCCGGGTTCGATGCGCCGGCAAGCGAGCCAGACGCCGCGGATGACCAGGCGGAGCCGGTGGCCGCCAGCAGGCTAAGCGCCCGTGAAGTGGAAATTCTCGACTACGTGGCACGAGGACTTTCCAACAAGGAGATTGCCCGGGCCATTCGTGTCGCCCCGGAAACCGTGAAATGGCATCTGAAGAATATTTTTGAGAAGCTGAAAGTGAACTCCCGCATCCAGGCGGTCCGCAGTGGCCTGGGCCGGGACCTGCCACGGGTCGCGGAGCGTCCCGTGGCGCGAAGCTAGGTTCCCGCGGGCGCTATCCGATCGCGAACCCATCAACACGCCCCATGTTGTTCCTGACCACCGGGGCGCTGTCCGACTATGTCGCCGGCGTCCAGTCATTCTCACCGCGATGGCGCTGCGATCCTACCGTTCCTTATCGCTAATGGTGTCGCCACGCTGATGCTCGCACGCATCATCCGGGGCGTTTCCACCGGCGTGGCCTCAAGCGTGCTCGGCGCCGGGCTGCTCGACCTGGACACCGTTCGCTGCGTGATGATCAACGGGCTGGCGCCGGGGCTGTGTCTCGCAATGGGCGCGCTGGTCAGCGGCGTGCTGGTCCAGTATCTGCCTTTCCCTCTACGCTCGGCGCATTTCTGTTGCTGCTCGCGATGCGCTGCTGCAAGGTATCCTGGCACTGCGCTTGCCGCAGACCATTGCACGCCGCGTCGGCGCTCTAGGTTCTCTGCGTCCGACTATCCGTGTCCCTTCGCAGGCGAGGTCCGCGCTGATCCTCTCGTCGCCGATCAAAGTCGCGGTCTACTCGATGAATGGTTTCTGTCTTTCCCTAGGGTCCGACCCTCGCCCGCGATGTCACGGCTGGGCAGGCACCGTTGACGGGTAACCCACTGGTTTGGCGGTGCGCTGATCCTGTTGTCGATGGTAGCGACCGTCGCCACTGTGTTCCGCCGTCCACCTTCATCGCAGCGTTAACGGGCACCTCGGTTTGGAATGCGTGCAAATGGGGCAGGCATACCGAAACGGCCGGGGCGCACGGCATCGCTCGCACCCCTGTACTTGCCGCCCTGTGCCGTTACTGGCCCATCGTGAGCACGATCTTGCCGATATGGGTGCCGGAGTCCATCAGTTCATGGGCTGCCCGCGCCTGTTCCAGTGCGAATGTCTGGTAGATGAGCGGCTTGACCGCGCCAGATGCCATCAGCGGCCAGACCTGCGCCTCGAGCTCGCGGATGATCTCGGCCTTTTCTTCAGGCGTGCGCGAGCGCAGGGTCGAGCCCATGTGGGTGAGGCGCTTGGTCAACATCGGGAACAAGTCGACTTCCTTGGCGACGCCCTTGATGACACCGATCTGCACGATGCGCCCGTTAATGCCCGCGGCAGCGTAGTTGCGCGGGACATAATCGCCGGCGATGATATCGACAATGACATCGGCACCTTTGCCTTCGGTGACGCGCATGACGGCCTCGACAAAATCCTCTTCCAGGTAATTGACCGCGTAATCGGCGCCAAGTGCGAGGCTGGCGTCGCGTTGCGCGTCCGAGGCCACGGTGGTGATGATCTTGGCCGCGCCAAAGGCCTTGCTGAGCATGGTGGCTGTGGTGCCGATCCCAGACGCGCCGCCATGGATCAGGATGGTGTCCCCCTTGGTGAACTTGCCCCGCTGGAACAGATTGAGCCAGACGGTCATAAAGGTTTCTGGCATCGCGGCAGCTTCCACCAACCGCAGACCATCGGGCAGGTGCAAGGTATTGTGCTCGCTGGCGACACTGTACTCGGCGTATCCACCCCCCGGAATCAGGGCGCAGACGAGGTCGCCGACTCTGAATCCGGTGACGCCCTGGCCGAGGGCCGCGACTTCGCCCGCGACCTCGAGTCCGGGGATGTCGGAGGCGCCGGGAGGCGGATCGTACAGCCCCTTGCGCTGGAATACGTCGGGACCATTGACGCCTGCCGCATGGTGGCGGATCAGCAGCTCGCCCGGGCCGGGCGCGGGCACTGGCCGCCGTGTGGGCACCAGCACTTCCGGGCCGCCGGGATGCTTGATTTCGATGGCCGTCATCGTATCGGGGATGTTATGCGAAGGCGAAGGCATGAAATTTCCTGATTAACTCGTGGAGCGCGGCGCAGATCTCCGTTGTGGGAATTGCTGTCGCGGTTGAGGCAGTATAGGTTTCTGCGATTCAATGATGTGATGCAGGGTTTCATGGCTGACATGCAGAATCGCATCGGACTATTTGTGCGGTTGAGAGGGGATATGAACTGGGACGATGCCCGGGTTTTTCTCGCGCTGTATCGGGATGGCACGCTGCGCGCCGCGGCGAGATCGCTTGGCGTGGACCAGGCCACAGTAGGGCGGCGCCTTACGGCATTGGAAAGCGTGGTTGGGGCAACCCTGTTCCTACGCACGTCAAGCGGCTATGTGCTGACCATGGCGGGCGAGAGCGTGCTCGATGCGGCGGAGCGCATGGAGCAGTCTGCCAATGACTTCCAGCGGTTGACGCAGGGACTCGACGACCGGCTCGCGGGCGAAGTGAGGATCACCACAACCGATTCGCTGGCGATGGATTTTCTGATGCCAGCGCTTGAGGCGCTACACGTAAAGTACCCTGAGGTCGTATGGCAGATTGATGCATCGACCCGGATGCTGAACCTGGCAAAACGGGAAACGGATATCGCGATCCGCACGGCCAGGCCGGACAACCCCGACCTGATCGCACGCCGTCTGGCCCAATGGCCGATGGGGCTGTTCGCCTCACCAGGCTACCTTCGCGTGCATGGAGAGCCCCAGGCCGGTACGGCCTTTTCCGGCCATGACCTGGTGGTGTACCAGCCTTATGTGCTTGGGTCGAGGGAGCCAATGTTGGTGGGCGAACCCATTTCCGGCGGGCGTATCGTGGCGGCCGTCAATTCCAGCCTGATGTTGCGCAGTGCCATCAAGGCGGGGTTGGGTGTGGGCGAGATTCCTGTCTACATGGGCAAGGCCGACGACCTGGTCAGGCTCTGGCCTGAGCGTTGCCGCGACGTGCCCTATGAGGTGTGGCTGGTGACCCATAAGGACTTGCGCCACACCGCGCGGATACGCGCTGCGATCGAGGAGATCGCGCATGCCTTCGAACGCCTTCGGTAGGAGGAAGGAGACAGCCAGGCCATTCCCGGCTGCCGGCGTTGGCGCAGCCCCCCGTTCGGGGAGGGGCATTGACAGGGCTCGGCGAAGCGAGATGATGATGACTGCACGGGCGTGGCGGACCTATCGGGCGCCATGCCGGCCTGCCCCATGATCCATTTCCAGGGAGATCTGTGATGAGCCAAATCGAGATCGTCAAGGCGTTCTTCGCGCGCTACCGTGAGCATGACATAAACGGCATGCTCGCCATGTTTTCGCAAGATGCGCGTATCGATTATGTCCCCATGAGGCTCGAGGGGCCGGCCGGCGATGCCGGCAGGACAATCTGGCGCGCCCTGATGGATGGTTTCCCGGATTTGAGCAACCAGGTCACTGCGGTCTATGGTGACGATGACCAGCGCACCGCAATTGCCGAGGTCACCATCACGGGCACGCAGGCTCGGGACGTGCTAGGGATCGCAAGCCGAGGCCAGTCCTTCTCGCTGCCGCACGTCTTTATCGTTCGTATGGACACGGATGGCAGGATCGAATTCATGCGCGCTTACTGGGACAACGCGGCGTTCTATGCCGCGCTGACGCCTGCAGCGACCTAGCACGGAGCTACCGCAGCGGGTTGCACGTCTGTGTGGCGCGCTACCCGCGCCGGGTCATGCGCCAGGGGTCAGTGGCTGGATGGTGCCGCCGCCCCATGGCCGGTCTGTGCGCGGACCAGTTGCGCGTCGAAGGCCTGGCGCTCTGCCTCGGCCCTGGCGCTCCGGTCGAAGCGCGAGCACAGGTATGTGACCAGGAACGCGAGCGGGACTGTGAACAGCGCCGGGTGGTCGTACGGAAAGATGGCTGAGGGGTGCCCCAGCACGTTCTTCCAGACGGCAGGGGAAAGTACCACCAGCGCGACCGACGACGCCAGGCCCGACGCCACGCCCCAGACCGCGCCGCGGCTGGTCAGGCCGCGCCAGTACATCGACAGCACCAACACCGGGAAATTCGCCGAGGCCGCTACATTGAAAGCCAGCGCGACCAGGAACGCCAGGTTCTGCCCTTTGAAGGCAATCCCCAGCAGCACCGCAACGATGCCGATGGCCAGCGTGGCTTTTTTGGTGACGGCGATCTCGGCTGCCTCGGTGGTAGTGCCGCGCCGTAGGACACCGGCGTAGATGTCGTGCGAGATCGCCGAAGCACCGGCCAGCGTCAGGCCCGACACCACGGCGAGAATCGTGGCAAAGGCGACGGCCGCCAGGAACCCGAGGAACAGGTTGCCGCCGGTCGCGCTGGCCAGGTGCATCGCGACCATGTTGCCACCGCCGAGCAGCTTTCCGCCGACATGGCCGCCTTCAAAATAGCGTGGATCGGTACCGACGATCACGATGGCCGCAAGTCCGATGGCAAACATGGCGAGGAACATGTAACCGATGCAGGTGCTGGCTACCAGCACGCTCTTGCGTGCTTCGCACGCATTCGGCACCGTAAAGAAGCGCATCAGGATATGCGGGAGTCCCGACAGCCCGAGCACGGTGGCCACACACAGCGAGAGCGCCGAGACCGGATCGGCGAACAGCGTGCCCGGCGCGAGCAGGGCGGGGCCGCTGCGGTGCACCGCGATTGCCCTGGCAGCCAGCGCTTCAAGGCTGAAGCCGAAATGCCCCAGCGCCAGGAACATCAGCAACGAGCCGCCGAACAGCAGCAGCACTGCCTTGACGATCTGCACCCATGTCGTCGCGATCATGCCGCCAACAGTCACATAGATCATCATCAGCACGCCGACCCCGATGACGGCATAGACATAGTCGATGCCGAACAACAACTGCACCAACTCGCCGGCGCCGACCATTTGCACGATCAGGTAGAGCAGCACCACCACCAAGCTACTGGCCGCTGCAATGCAGCGCGTGCTGACGGGATCGAGCCGGTCTGAAATAATGTCGACGAAGGTGAATTTGCCGAGATTACGCAGTCGTTCGGCCATCAGGAACAGCATGACCGGCCAGCCGATGAAGAACCCGACGATATACAGCAGGCCGTCAAAGCCGCGCGCATAGACCAGGCTGACCACGCCGAGCAGCGTGGCCGCCGACATGTAGTCGCCCGCCACGGCCAGGCCGTTCTGCATGCCGGTGATGCCGCCGCCTGCGGTAAAGAAGTCATTGGCGGTCCGGGTGCGCGAGGAGGCCCGGTACGTGATGCCCAGCGTCAGCGCGACGAAGAGCAGGAACATGGAAATGGCCTGGAGATTCATTGTCCGGCCTCCGACAGGATCTGCTGCACCATCGCTTCCAGCTCGCCGTTGGCCCGGCGCACGTAGAACCACGTCGCCCCCCACCCCAGCAGCATGATTCCAATGGCAAGGACGATGCCAAGGTTGAACAATGTTTCCGGATGAAGCCGCTCGGCCAGGCGCTGGGGCTGCATTGCAACCGCGAGCATCAGCGCGAGAAAGGGGGCGAGGACCAGGGCCAGCAAGGCCCGCGAGAGGCGAGCGCGTCGGCGGACCAGTTCGCCGAACCTGGGATGGCGCCTGATGCGCTCTGTTGTGGTGAAAGCTTGCATTGCTTTGTCTCCTGAAGCGGGTTTTCTAGTGAGAACGCACTTGCCACGCCGGCATTGGCTACCGGCTCATGGGTGGGTGCCGGAATTGGGGG